>JANOEV010000568.1:0-2442 GCA_031413695.1 Burkholderiales bacterium | reverse complement strand
GCGCGGGTTGTTCTGGCTGATTGCAGGGCTCTTGGCTGTGGCGACTCTGGTGATTGCGTGGATCGTGCCGCGCGACAGGCGGGCGGGTGATGGAGGCTGCCGCGCCGCAGCTCTTGTCGGAGCTTTTCAAACAGGTCATCTTCCATGTTTCCCCAGCCTAGCCTATACGATATACACAATGTGACACACACTGTATATCACACAGGAGATGGGTGTCAAGCGCTTTTTTGCGTGCGGGCAACCCCGCAACCTATTTCGGGCTGATGAAGGACCGAAACCCAATGAGGCGCGGGCTGTCCCGGCATCTTTCGCCTCAAATCCCCTGCCAATCATCGACTTTAACCGTCAACCCTTGGCGTGGGGTTGTGTCGAACGATCTGCAAATAGAGATGCTCAACGCGTTGCCGCGCCCATGGGGTACGCCGCAGAAATATCAGGCTCGACTTGATGCTGGGGTCATGCTGGAAACACCGGATCGGAACATCCACGGCCATCGCATCCCAGCCAATCGTGTCGACCAGATGGGTGACCATTGCGGCAAGTGTGATGCCATCCAAGCTTGTTACGGTCGGCTCTGTATTTGCAGAAGTCATGATGAAGGATAAATCATCCGGCATGAATTTACGCACCCAGGACGATCTCAAACGTTTCCCGTGCGACGGAAGGGCATACCGTCAGTCGGGAAAGAACAGATTTCGAAAGGTCCCGGCGCTCAAGTCCGTTCCGAAGTGCCGCATATACTCAACCACGGGAAATACGCGCCTACAATGGCGCTCCCAATCAACGACGACGCAACATGACCGAACCCGTACGACTTGCCAAACGAATTGCTGAAATGGTGCCGTGTTCGCGCAGCGATGCGGAACGCTATATCGAGGGCGGTTGGGTCAGCGTCGACGGTGTGGTTGTGAATGAGCCGGAATCACGGGTGACGAATCAAACCATCGTCTTGCACCCGGAGGCCTCGCCATCGCCGGTTGAACTGGTGACTTTCCTTGTTCACCAACCCGCCGGTCTCGCCGTGGACCAACTGCCGGTCATTTCAGTCGATAACCACGCAACAGACGACACATCGGCCATTGAGCCGCTTAAACGCCATTTCTCACGCCAGACTGCAACCCTGCCGCTGCAGCCCAACGCGGGCGGCTTGGCGGTCTTCACCCAGGATTGGCGCGTGGTACGCAAGCTTGTCAGCGATGCCGCCACGGTCGAGCAGGAATACGTTGTCGAAGTGGCCGGTGAAATCGTCGCAAATGGACTCAAGCAATTGAATCACGGCATAAAATTCAACGGCAAGGCACTACCGCCGGCAAAAGTAAGTTGGCAAAACGAAACGCGCTTGCGGTTTGCCGTCAAAGCGGTTCAACACGGCCAGATAGCACACATGTGCCAAACCGTCGGCCTGCGCGTTATTTCGATAAAACGCATCCGCATCGGCAAAGTTTCTATGGGGAAATTGCCGATCGGGCAGTGGCGATATTTGCCGCCCGGTGAACGGTTTTGAAACAAAAACGGCGGGCCGAAGTCCGCCGTTTCTTATTCGACTGCCTCTGTTTCTGGCGCCATCGAAGCTAAACGCGAATAATGCAAACACCACACAACCAACCCAATGGAAATTGCGTTATTTCAAACGGGTGGCCGTAACAACAATCGTTTCGACGTTTGCGCCGGTTGTGCGGCTGTCAGTTGTCGACACGGCGGCTGAATTCGCCGCTGTCCCGGCAGATACCTTCGCCACAGCAGGCATGCTGCTAAAGGTGGCGGCGACAATCATGACAAGCATTGAAGCCAGCAGAGTGGTGTAACCGGTGTCGTCTTTGTTCATTGTTGTGGTATTCATGTTCATGATGGTTTCCTTGGTTTGGTTGTGAATTTGTTTGGTTGATGTGATCACTTTATTGGTCGCGTGTTGAACGCGCCACGACAATCCGACTAGCTGGCAAAAACACTGTATGAGGCGCCAAAATCGCCGATGAAATGGATGCCGGACACGGGCATTCGAGGCCGCGGTGAAACACGAAGTGCAACATCCGATATGCTTTGCGAAACCAAAGGCTGAAGAAGGAATACACGTGAGATTAAAACTGATCATTTGCTGGCTATCCGCATTACTCCTGGCGGGATGTGTATCAAGTCATGAATCATCGATCATGGCGGACAGAACCTGGTTTATTCTTCTGGAAACAAATAAACCCGTTCCAGATAAGGTGCTCGGCGAGACCATGCAGCGCGGCCATATCGCCAATTTCAAACGCCTGTTTGATCTGCAAAAGCTGTCTGCGGCAGGCCCGTTACAGGATCCGTCCGGTCTGACGCGCGGTATTGTGGTGGTGGCTGCGCCGTCGATGCCGGTACTCCAATCCTACTTTCAGCCGGATCAATACGTGCGCGACGGCTATATGGCGCTCAACGCCGTCCCGTGTCTGGTCCACAAACCGCTCA
>JANOEV010000567.1:0-2445 GCA_031413695.1 Burkholderiales bacterium | reverse complement strand
GCGGGCGCGGCGCGATGCGCAAAACTGAATAGTGGCACCGCCTGAAAACCAATGGTGGAAGCCACTCCTGGCCGACCGTCTGCCTGAAACCCGCTCCCACCAAGGGTTCTGGCGGCATCGGGCCGGCCCGAGCAAATGCATGTGCATGATCATATAAAACGGATCGACCATGGCAAACAGCCCGCCGCCAAAATGCGCGCCGACATAATTTTTGTTGCGCAGGCCAAGCTTCATGCGCATTCGCAGCGTTTTCCAGTCGTCGCTGATATGCTCGATATGAATCCGCATCCCCCAGAACGGCGGCCATAGATTCATGAAATGGCGAAACAAACGCGGCGACAGCGCCACCCTGGAATAAAAACCCTGTTTGGAAGAGCTCATTACGCACCAAATTTGAAACCCGCCAATTGGCGGGCAGTTTGAGGCAAAAGTATCTGGGGAAGGCCGTCAATCATCGCACTTCAAAATCACACCTTCGACAACGACTTCAACGCCAACCGGATGCCGTCCGACACACCCACATCCGCCGGCAACTGCTTGACCGCCACAATCGCCTCTTTTTCGCTGTAGCCAAGGCCAAGCAAAGCATTCAGCACGTCTTCGTTGGCGGTCGGTTTGGCGGCTTCCCCGCCGCCAACCGCCAGACGTGGGTCGACCTTGAATTTATCTTTCAGTTCGAGCAACAAACGTTCGGCGGTCTTTTTGCCGATGCCGGGAATATTGGTGAGGCGGCCGGTTTCCTGCATGGTAACGGCGGTAGCGAGATCGTTGACGCTCAAGCCCGACAAAACTGCCAGCCCGACCTTGGGGCCGACACCGCTGACCTTGAGCAGCGTGCGAAATGCCGCACGCTCGGCGTCGGCGCCAAATCCATAGAGCAACTGTGCGTCTTCACGCACCACCATATGGGTGAACAGCGATACCTTTTCACCGATGCGCGGCAGGTTAAAAAAAGTCGACATCGGCACAAAAATCTCATAGCCGACGCCATTTGCGTCCACCAACAACTGCGGCGGATTTTTTTCCAGTAACGTCCCCGTGATGCGACCGATCATTTCACCAATCTCCCGCCCTTGACCCGATAACCGCGCGTTGACATGCCGCCAAGATCGCCGCCGTGTGCATGGCAAATGGCACACGCCAGCGCATCAGCCGCGTCGGCACTTGGTGCGCCGGATAATTTCAACAGTCGCTTGACCATTTCCTGAACCTGCTCCTTATCGGCGTGGCCGTTGCCAACCACCGCCTGCTTGACCTGAAGCGCAGTGTATTCGGAAACCGGCAGTTCATGCAGCAACGCCGCACAAATCGCCGCGCCGCGCGCCTGCCCCAGCAACAGGGTCGATTGCGGGTTGACGTTGACAAATACCTTTTCAACGGCGACTTCGCCGGGCGCATACAACCGGATGACCTCCTGCACCGAGTTCAAAATATTTTTTAGACGGTCAGGCAGTTCGCCGTCCGGCGACTTGATGCAACCGCTGGCGACATAGGCTAGGCCTGCCGGCAGTTTTTCGATCACACCGTAACCGGTGATACGCAGGCCGGGGTCGATGCCGAGAATTTTCATTCGGCGGTTGATTCGTCAAAAATCAGCGCGTACATACACGCGTCGCGCAGCGATCCATCCGCGCCAAGCAGTGCGTGACGGTTGATCCCTTCGAGCGAAAAGCCACAGCGTTCCGCAACGGCACGACTGCGGACATTCAGTGGTTGGCTGCGAATTTCGAGCCGTACGGCACCGAGTTCGGTCCTGGCAAATTCAACCAAACCAAGTACCGCTTCCGAACAATAACCCTTGCCAACATGTGCGGTGGCCAGCCAGTAGCCAATTTCAAGTTTTGGAATGGTCCAATCAATATGGTGAAAACCGCCTTTACCGATCAACGCGCCGGTCGATTTCTCAATCCATTGAAAATCGAGTTGCTCGCGGGTTTGCCATTTTTCTTCGATCGATGAAAAATACTTTTCCATACTCTCCCGCAATGGTGATGGATGCGCCCACGGCATCCATTCGCGCAGCGCCGCGGCCGAGGCTTGTCCAACATCAAACGTTTCGTCCAGATCGGCCGCCATTCCCGCCCGGATCAACAACCGCGTGGTCTCAAATTGGGTGGCAATCGGTTTGGCTTTCCTTCTTGCCGCAAGGGCAAATTGGTCGTCAAGCGCGGTCATCAAAGATCCTCGATTACCACCGCCGTGCCTGTCACTGATACCAACACCATGCCCTTGCCGCTGCCGTGCACGATGTAGTTGACGCTGGCACCAACAATCGCATTTGCGCCGACGTGTTGCGCGCCCTGGATGGCACCGTTCAACGCGTTGTCGCGCACACCTGGAATTGCCTTGTGATAGGCGTCGGCAAAACCCGCCACCGGCTTATCCGAGACCAGCGCGACTTCAGCACTCGCCTCGCCCGTGACCATGCCGAGGTAGCGGACGATC
>JANOEV010000566.1:0-2887 GCA_031413695.1 Burkholderiales bacterium | reverse complement strand
CCGGTGGGGGTGATTGTTCAGTTTGGCGGCCAGACGCCGTTAAAACTGGCCCGCGCCCTTGAGGCCAACGGCGTGCCGATTATCGGTACCACGCCGGACATGATCGACATGGCCGAAGATCGCGAACGTTTCCAAAAAATGATTCACGCGCTGAAGCTTCATCAGCCGCCCAATCGTACCGCCCGCACCAATGAGGAAGCCATCATCAAGGCGCGCGAGATCGGTTACCCGTTGGTGGTGCGTCCGAGTTACGTGCTGGGTGGCCGCGCGATGGAAATCATTCATGTCGAGAGTGATCTCGAACGCTACATGCGCGAGGCGGTGAAGGTCTCCAATGATTCGCCGGTGTTGCTTGACCGGTTTTTGAACGACGCCATCGAGGTTGACGTTGACGCGGTGTCGGATGGCAAGGACGTCATGATTGGCGGCATCATGGAGCATATCGAGCAGGCGGGTGTGCATTCGGGCGACTCGGCGTGCTCGTTGCCGCCATTTTCATTATCGGATGAATTGCAGGATGAGTTGCGCCGCCAAACCGTTGCCATGGCAATGGCGTTGAACGTGGTTGGATTGATGAATGTACAGTTTGCGATCAAGCACGAAGACGGCAAGGATGTGGTGTATGTGCTGGAAGTCAACCCACGCGCGTCACGCACCGTGCCATTTGTATCAAAAGCGATTTCGGTGCCGCTCGCCAAGGTTGCGGCGCGCTGCATGGCCGGTATGTCGTTGAAGTCGCAAGGCGTGACCAACGAAGTCACACCGCCTTATTTCTCGGTCAAGGAAGCGGTTTTTCCGTTTATCAAGTTTCCCGGCGTCGATGTCATTCTTGGGCCGGAGATGAAGTCGACCGGCGAGGTGATGGGTGTCGGAATGACATTTGCCGAGGCGTTTGTGAAGTCGCAAATGGGTGCCGGCATAAAGTTGCCTGCGACCGGTGCCGATGCCGGACGTGCCTTTCTCTCCGTAAGAAATGCGGATAAACCAAAAATCGAGGAAATCGCCCGGGTGTTGATTGAGCTTGGATTCGCGTTGGTGGCGACCAAGGGGACCGCGGCGCACCTTGCCGCCGTTGGTATTGCGGTTGAGCCGGTCAACAAGGTGCTCGAAGGGCGCCCGCATATTGTTGATCTGATCAAGAATCGTGAAATCACCCTCATCATCAATACCGTTGAAGAGGACAAACGATCCATCCGTGATTCGTGGTCGATTCGGAATGCCGCTTTGCAGGGCCGCATCACCTATTACACGACCGTTTCAGGTGCGAAGGCGGCGTGCATTGGCATGCAGCATCTTTCCGGTCTGCGCGTATATTCGTTGCAGGAATTGCATCAACAAATCGCCGCATAGGGACAAGGTGCGGAAACAAGCGTCGGCATCGTCGTTACCAATGGCCGAAAATGCATCTTCACATTTCAGCTGTGCGGTTCGGCAGCAACCATATTTTTTTCAGGAATCCGCCATGAGCAGTCTCGCAAAAGTTCCCCTTACCGTTGCCGGTGCCGAAGCGCTGAAGACGGAACTCCATCGGCTCAAGGCAATCGAACGCCCGAGCGTGGTCAAAGCAATTGCCGAGGCGCGTGCGCAGGGCGACCTTTCCGAAAATGCCGAATACGATGCGGCAAAGGAACGACAGGGATTTGTCGAGGGCCGCATCATCGAAATCGAGGGAAAACTTTCGTCCGCACAAATCATTGATCCGAAAACACTCGAGGACGACGGCCGGGTGGTGTTTGGTGTGACGGTCGACCTGGAGGAAGTTGAGACAGGTGAAAAGGCAACTTACACGATCGTTGGCGAAGACGAAGCAGACATGAAGGTTTCGAAAATTTCGTTTTCCTCACCGGTTGCACGCGCGATGATTGGAAAGTCCGCCGGCGATACCGTTGAAGTCCGCGCGCCGGGCGGCGTCAAGGAATACGAAATTGTCGAAGTTAAATACATCTAGTTGCCGGCTGCCGGGGCAATTATTGCCAATGTTGTTGGCATGATCGGCGGCGGTCTTTGGTGATGATGAGGCGGGTTGGTCATCGATGAAGATTCTGTTCACGGGATCGTCCGGCCTCAAAGTTGCGGCAACCGTGGCCGCACGTCTCGCAGTTGAAAACGACGTTTACGGCATCGATCTGGTCGCGTCGCCAACCACCCGTGTTGTTGCCGATATTGCCAAGATCGTCGACTGGCGCCCGCACCTCGATGGCGTCGACGCCGTCGTACATTTCGCCGCATTTCATGCACCCCACCGGGACACTCAGTCACGCCAGGCATTTTTTGAATTAAATGTCATGACCACCGAGCGGCTGGTTGCTGCGGCAAAGGCGTCGGGCGTCGGACGCTTTTTGTTGGCCAGCACCACCTCTGTCTATGGCCGTGCCATGCGGCCAGTTGACAGAACGGTTTGGGTGACCGAGGCGCTTGCCCCGGTCGCCGAGGATATCTACGATGAGACCAAGCTGGCGGCGGAACAAATTTGCCGCGAAACATTCAGTGAATCGTTTGTGACCACGGCGTTGCGATTTTCGCGCTCGTTCACCGAGCCGTTGCACGAGATGGCGTTGTATCGGCTGTATCGGGGCGTTGATGCGCGTGATGTTGCACAAGCGTTTGGCAGGGCATTGGTTTGTCCGCTGTCTAACTTTGAGGTGTTTAATATTTCAGGCGAGTCGCCGTTTGTTGAGGCGCATTGCATGCAACTGTTTCAGAGCGCGGGCGATGTGATCCGGCTGGTTGAGCCGGAATTGGCGGCGGCGTTTGACAAAAGAGGGTGGATCTTGCCCAAGACCATTGACCGGGTCTACGTCGTCGACAATCTCCGAGGCCATCTTGCCGGCGTTCTTGATGAAGTAAGTTGGCAGCTTGGCCTCGCCCATTTCGGCGAGGTGCGAGG
>JANOEV010000565.1:0-2913 GCA_031413695.1 Burkholderiales bacterium | reverse complement strand
GCTGCCCGCCAGTAGCGATGCCAACAATAGCCGTTGGATTAGACGGTTCATTTGGCGCCTCCGGTTCCGGCTGCACCCGGATCAGTAACGTTTGCCGAACTGAGATTCGCGGCTTTGGCATATTGTTCAGCGTCAGCCTTGGTTGACGCGAACGATTTTACCGTCGCCAGCGCTTGTGGGTTCGGTGAAGCGGCTTTCAACTCTTCCGGCGACAGTCCACGCACACCCAATGTGGCACTTTGCGCGCGCATATTGCTTTGTTTGTTGCCGCCAAAAAACCGGTTGGCACCGGACAAAAATCCACCACCGCTGCTTGTCGACGGTGCCTGCTCCTCAAGCGTGATACCACCGCGCAAATGCATCATGCGCACCCAGCCGGTTTGTGAATCTGTTTTCACGCGACTCCACGCCCCTTTGCGTTCAATCAGCTGCACCTTGGTTTGCGGCGGTAACGATTGTAATGACGACGCACTGTCATCAGGCTGCGATCGCATCGCGGTCGCACGGTTGGTCGTCAGCGGTTCCTGGGCAAAGGCGCCGGGCACCGTGGCCGCCCAAAAACATGCAAACAAAACTGCGCGGGCGAAACCTGCATGCCACACAGGCAAGCCGAATTTCCGGAAACAAAAAAACATGACATGCTCCAAAAAATATGCGCCGGCTGATTATTGATATTTGCGCTAGTCTAAATCAATGTGCGGCGGTGCGCATGCGCCAGTATCCCGCGATCGCGGAGAACTGAACCGAGTTAGCAGCCGAGCCGGTGGCAGATGGTCGAGGTCAGTCCCGCTGAATTCATCGTGTAGAAGTGCAGACCCGGTGCACCGCCGTCGATCAAGGTTTGGCACAGGTCGGTAACAACGTCCAGACCAAAGGCCTTGATCGACGCGCTATCGTCGCCGTAACTTTCCATTTTCAGGCGAACCCAGCGCGGAATTTCCGCACCACAGGCATCTGAGAAGCGCGCAAGCTGCGAAAAATTGGCGATTGGCATGATGCCCGGCACAATGGGAATGGTTATTCCCATCGCGCGCACCTGATCGACAAAATGAAAATAGGCGTCGGCGTTGAAAAAATACTGGGTGATCGCCGAATTCGCGCCCGCATCGACTTTGTTTTTGAAGTGATTCAGATCGTCGTGTGCATGCCGCGATTGCGGATGATATTCGGGATAGGCGGCGACATCGACATGAAAATGGTCGTCGTGTTCGGCACGAATGAACGCCACCAAGTCTGATGCGTGCCGGAACGCGCCCGCCTGCGCCATGCCGGAAGGCAGGTCACCGCGCAGGGCTATGATCTGCCGGATACCGGCGGCACGATATTGCTGAAGAATCTGTCGAATGCTTTCAACGGTTGAGCCAATACACGACAAGTGTGGCGCAGCGGGATGGCCGGCCGCCCGAATGTCGTTTACCGTCGTCAAGGTGCCTTGCTGGGTCGAGCCGCCTGCGCCGAAGGTCACCGAAAAAAACGCCGGTTTCAGTTGGCCAAGTTGCTCTACCACCGCGCGCAGTTTGACCGCACCCTCTGCCGTCTTGGGTGGAAAAAATTCGAATGAAAGATTTTGTTTGGCTGGAGTCAATGTCCGCTTTCAACATATCCCCACCAACATGTTGATTGCGCCTGCGCGCAATCAACATGGGTGGCGGAATTTAAGGCAGTTGCCTGCCCGAAAGCCTTAGTAGCGGTAGGTATCCGGCTTGTAAGGTCCCTGCTTCGACACGTGGATGTAGTTGGCCTGGACGTCGGTCAGTTCGGTCAGTTGTGCATTGAGTGTTTTGAGCTGCAAACGCGCCACTTTTTCATCAAGATGCTTCGGCAGGGTATGGACGCCGACCGGATATTTATCCGGGTTGGTGAACAACTCGATCTGCGCAATCGTCTGGTTGGCAAACGACGATGACATCACATAGCTCGGGTGGCCGGTACCGCAGCCCAGATTCACCAAACGGCCCTTTGCCAGCAGGATGATGCGCTTGCCATCGGGGAAAATCACGTGATCAACCTGCGGCTTGATTTCTTCCCACTTGCACGCCTTTTCGATCGAAGCGACGTCGATCTCATTGTCGAAGTGACCGATGTTGCAAACAATTGCCTGATTCTTCATCTTTGCCATGTGGTCATGGGTGATGATGTGATAGTTGCCGGTGGCCGTGACAAAAATGTCGGCCTTGTCGGCGGCGTAATCCATCGTCACCACGCGATAACCTTCCATTGCCGCCTGCAGTGCGCAAATCGGATCAACCTCGGTCACCCAGACCTGCGCCGACAGCGCTCGCAACGCCTGCGCCGAACCTTTACCCACGTCACCATAACCTGCAACCACGGCAATTTTGCCGGCGATCATCACGTCGGTGGCGCGTTTGATCGCGTCGACCAATGATTCACGGCAACCGTAAAGGTTGTCGAATTTTGACTTGGTCACGCTGTCGTTGACGTTGATCGCCGGGAACGCCAGCTTGCCGTCCTTGTGCATTTGATAAAGGCGGTGCACACCCGTGGTGGTCTCTTCAGTCACGCCCTTGATTTCCTTCAGGCGCACCGAGTACCAGCTCGGGTCCGTGGCCAATTTTGCCTTGATCGACGCATACAGGATCCGCTCTTCCTCGGAACCCGGGCTCGACAACACCGAGGCATCTTTTTCCGCGCGGGTGCCGAGATGCAACAACAGGGTGGCATCGCCACCGTCGTCGAGAATCATGTTCGAATAACCGCCATCGGTCCATTCAAAAATGCGGTGCGTGTAATCCCAGTACTCTTCGAGATTTTCGCCCTTGACGGCAAACACCGGGGTTCCATTGACGGCAACCGCGGCAGCGGCGTGATCCTGTGTTGAAAAAATATTGCACGAGGCCCAACGAACCTGTGCGCCCAGCGCTTCGAGCGTCTGGATCAGCACTGCGGTCTGGA
>JANOEV010000564.1:0-5292 GCA_031413695.1 Burkholderiales bacterium | reverse complement strand
GTCGGTCAGGGAGCATGGGGGACACGCTGGGCCACGGTCGATGGGTGGGTCGACGCGTGTGGCACGATGGGCGCCGCAGTCATCGTGTTGGGCCTTTAAACAAACGGGGCATGGTGGCAGCTGTCTGCAACGAGATGGCTCTTGGACTCAATTGACGAATCTGTTTGGATTTTGCCAAGATTGTCGTGGTGGTGCATCTCTGATTTCCAATGCAATAACACGTGCTGAATTTCATCGGTCGCGTCAGACACAAGCACCTGACCGGCAAAGGCGAGGCTTTGCCAGGACATGGCGATGATCAGCAAAATAGAAGTTAGGCGGCGAATCATTTGAACATTGGGCCGGTCGGTTTTTCTCAATCCTTGCAAGGCTTCTCTACGTCCTGTGTGTACATCAGACCAATCTGGCCGGGTTGAGTTCAAACATACGAACGACCGAGCCTACGCGGTCCCCCATAACTCTGCCCAACAATTGCACTACTTTATAACATTGCAGCCAAGGTCACTTCACCGCAAATCTAACCGTGAGCGGCTTTTTGCCTGTCAGGGCCACCACTGCGACGACCTTGGCGCCGGATTCGAGCTTCAGTCCCGGTACAACAATGCGGTTCTCGCCGCCAGACTTTAGTTCGCCCTCGGTCTTCTTGCTGCCTGCCAAAACCGTCAATTTACCGGTAACGCCGGTTGTCGCAAACGGTTTTCCATGATCTTCAACATAAATCAGCGCACCATCTGCCGTGGAAACGAGTTCGAACTCCAAATCTCCCGCCGTCGACATGACACCCCCGCTCTTCGCTTTTGACGTATTGTGCGCACCGGCATCAACGCACAAAAATGTCGAGAACATCAACAAAAATACAAACAATAAATTCTTCATTGCAATCGTCTCCTAAAATTCGCGCGCTTCAATTGGGCGGCGCGGCAAACGGCCCGTGGTAACAAACTACCTGAGAACGCAGGAACACCGAACGACATACTAATAACGTGCCTAACACAACACATCCGCATCTCTTGCCATCAACCCCAACAACCGAATAGTTTCATTTGCTGCAGAACACCCGACGGAAAAAGCGATATGCGAGCCAGCGCGCCAACAAATTCTTTGCGGCTCCCCAATGGCTAGTTCGCTCCACAATCTCCAGCCCACATCAACCTTTGAACTTGCTCCGACTTACTGTTACCGGCAAGTTTTTTAGAGGCACAGCGGTGGCGAGTGAATCGGAAATTGTGGAGTTCACTGACATCTTCTTACTCACAGTCACAAACATCTACCAGGTCGCAAATTCAGAAACAAGCTGTATGTGTGGCGACAGCCTACGCTCGTCAAACGACGCATGGTGAGCGCGTTGCTCACCATGCACACCGGGCTTTACCACCGATATCCGACACGAATATGCCAGCGACGACCAAACAAATCATATGTCATCGTATCGGTGTTTCCATCTGTATAGCTTGCGACGAATGGTGCCTTCTTGTCAAACATGTTGTTCACACCTGCCGAAATATCGAGCGATTTGTTATACGCATACTTGACCTGCAAATTGTGATACTGGATGCTTGGCACCTTGGCACCGATCGCCGTGGGTGCGGCGTTGAGATCCGTTGCATCGCCGATGTATTGAATGCCGTAGGAGCCAGACCAAGCGCCCTTTGCCATTTTGAGCGAACCCAAGCCACGCCACTCTGAGTAGGTACCACGACCACCTGTCGTCTTGCCCGTATAGACAATGACAGCCGCACCGGGAAATGGTGTGAGTTCGTATTTTGAGAGCCGCGAAACATCAGCGCTGAGGGTTGACGCAATTCCGGCTATTTTGAAATCGTACAGAACACCGAGATCAATGCCGGATAAGCGTTCACTTGCGGCGTTAACCGGTTGCGCAGAAAGGAAGTTGATTTCTCCCGTTGCCGCGTTGCGGGTAAAGTTTGCCGCGTTGCAAAATATGTGCGTGAGACCTGGCGTGTTGTAGCAGACCGATAGTTTGGTTGAACCAGACACACTTTGGATAGCGTTGTTGATCTTGATGCTGTAGTAGTCGACCGTAACAGTTAGCGATTTCATCGGTGTCAAAACCACACCAATCGTGACGGTTTTAGCCTCCTCAGGAGTCAGTTTTGGATTGCCCCCGATTGTTGTCAGAACCGTATTGCCAAGCTGACGATATCCGGTTGGCACGCCTGCCGCGCCGCAATTTTGGGCAACCACACTCGAGGCAGGCAAGCTGCTCCAGTTACTGCATGGGTCGGACGTTGTCAAATTACCCTGCGATATCCCGCCAAACAATTCAGGAACACTCGGCACCCGAAACGCCGTCGAGTAGTTCGAGCGGACTTTCATGCTTGGCGCGACCTGCCAGTCAAGACCAACCTTGTAAGTGCTGCTTGACCCGAATAGGTCGTAGTCAGAGTAGCGGCCTGCAACATTCAGGTTGAGCGCGTCGACCAGTGGCATGCGCGCAAGAAGCGGCACCGCAAACTCTGCAAACAGCTCGCGCGAAGTGTAACCGCCGTCAATTGGATCCTGGCGGTTGGCGTTTGCGGAACCCGACACGATGAGAGCATCAGGATTGCGCCAGCCACGCTCCTTGCGGACTTCGAGGCCCGCGGCAAATCCCACAGACCCCGCCGGCAAGTCGTAAATCTGACCGGTGATGTTTGCCGTGACGGCCTTTTGATCATTGCCACCCCTGTCTTGGGTAGTGTTCATGATGTAGTTCAGCACGGCCGGCGTCACATTACCATTACCCAGATAGTTTGCGCACGGAATCGCCGCACCCGGTGTGGTGCTGCAGCGGGTTCTGTCAAGCGTGAGATCCACCCGATCCAGATTGGCGATGTTCGTTCCCGCATCAATGCCGCTGTTGCGGCCCCAATTCACCGCAGCCGACCAATCCCACGTCTTCCACATACTTCCCTTCAGGCCTGCCAGGACCCGGAACGTGTCAGTCTCCTGAAAAAATATTCTTGCGCCCGCCTCATTGATCCGCCGACGTTCAAGGGTCAACGATTGGCCGGTGGGATTTGTTGGATGCGTTGCCGGCAGCACAATGGCTCGTGTTGCACCAAGCGTCGCTGGGGTGGCCAACTGGTTGGATTCCCGATGGTTGTAGATCATCTCGGTAAAAAGCTGGATATCTGCATTGAGATTTAGCGTACCGAATGTACTGAGGCCTAGGCGCTTGATCGGATTGACAGCATTCAACGACACGGTGCTGTTGTAGTTATCTCTGAGCTCAGAATAAGGCTGGAAGCTGCTACCGCCACCCACTACGTTGCTAAAGTTGATACGCGTACCGTCGGCGAGACGAGCGCGACCGCCGAGCGTCGAAGAGTTGTTGACACACACAAGTTGCCCGCCACGCTCACCAAGATCACACGCTGCGCGGCTGGACATGCTGACCGGCCCGCTGTTTGCATAACTGATTGAAGTCATCAATGACCCTTTATCGCCTTGCAAACCCCACGTAAGGTCCACGCTGCTTTCGTCGCCGTCGCCACGAGTTGTCTGGCCATATCGCCCGACAAGGTCGCCGCCGTTGAGCATGGGCTTGGTGATGATATTGACCACGCCGGCAACCGCATCCGCTCCGTAAATTGATGACGCACCGTCTTTCAACACCTCAATCCGCTCGATCAGCCCGACCGGGATCATGTTTAGATCAACAGAACTGTTTGCCCCCGTGCCGCCGTTAACGACGCGTCTGCCGTTCAGCAACACCACTGTTCGGTTGATGCCGAGGCCACGCAGATTCACCTGCGCGGTACCCCAACCGCGAGCGGTCCAGTAAGCGGCGGTTTGGCTACCCCCAAAACCCGCCGATGCCGGTAACCTTTGCAGCAAGGTCTCGACCGACACGGCGCCGGAGCGTTCAATCTCCTCGCGGTCAAGAACCGTCACCGGTCCAATGCCCGCGATTTGCTCTCGATTCAAGTTAATTCGGCTGCCGGTGACTTGCAACTTTTCTGGCGCGGCCTTGGCCGTATCCGGCACTGGTTGTGCGGAAACGTTGCTGCAGGCGATAAACGCGCCGGCAGCGATGACTAATTTTCGATGATTTATGGAAGCCATGATCTTTTGAACCCCCTAACTAAAATAACCCGCTCTTTCGTTCAGCCGAGCGACTTGGCTGTCGTTATTCGATTGCAATTGCGATTTATTGTCGTGAAGCAGTTGAAGCGCATATCGCCGAAATTACATTGCTGGCGGTATGTTTGGTATTCATTTCTGTTCACTTTCTTCAGTTCACTTTCATATCACTCAGGCGCACAAAGTGGCAGATCACGCGTCAAGCCATCAAGGATCCAGAGCGGCGGCAGATCCGGAAACGCCCTCAGAATTTCCGAAAGAGCACCGCTTTGCACGAGGTCTGTTGCAATCGCGATGTCGGGTGAAATGTAACGGTCTTGTGGCATGGCAGGAACGCGCAACCGAAGCAGTGCATGCGCCCTTTCTAGCGCTGCTGAACTTTTTAACGGTCGAAGAAATTCGATTGCCTGTGCGGCGGCCAACAACTCGATGCCCAAAATGTGTGCCGTATTTGAAATCATGGCTTGCAGGCGCCGCGCCGCAAACGTTGCCATCGACACGTGGTCCTCTTGGTTGGCGCTGGTCGGAAGGCTGTCAACGCTGGCCGGATGTGCGAGCGACTTGTTTTCCGAGGCGAGCGAGGCTGCCGTGACGTGCGCAATCATGAAGCCGCTGTTCAAGCCGGGATCGCCCGTCAAAAACGGGGGCAGGCGCGAAACACCGCTATCAATAAGCATCGCAATGCGTCTTTCGGCAATGGCCCCAACTTCGGCGATGGCAAGCGCCATTCCGTCGGCGGCAAGTGCGACCGGTTCGGCGTGAAAGTTACCGCCGGAAACGACCGCGCCGTCCTCGGCAAAGACCAGCGGGTTATCCGTCACCGCATTCGCTTCGCGTAACAGAACTGCTGCGACATACCGTAGCTGATCAAGACAAGCCCCAATGACCTGCGGCTGGCAACGCAGGCAATAGGGATCTTGAACCCGGTCATCATCACGCACGTGGGACTGTCGAATTTGGCTTCCGTTAAGAAGGGCACGGTAGTATTCGGCAACATCAATTTGGCCAGGTTGTCCGCGTAATGCGTGGATGCGCGGATCGAAGGGGCCATCGCTGCCGCGCGCGGCATCAACCGTCAGCGCACCAATCACCAATGCCGATTCAAGTACAGGCTCAAAGGTGAACAGCGCATGCAATGCCAACGCTGTGGAGGTTTGGGTGCCGTTAATCATTGCCAATCCCTCTTTGGCACCAAGCGTTAACGGC
>JANOEV010000563.1:0-2570 GCA_031413695.1 Burkholderiales bacterium | reverse complement strand
GCGCGCCGGCGCGGATGGCGTGCTGACCTACTTTGCACTCGATGCGGCAAGGCAGTTGCGGGCCGCCGCTGCCTGATGCGCGTCTCCCACGTCGCCGAGGCCCATCGACAGCCCGACCAGCGACATGATCTGCGCGATGCCGATCACCAGCAGCAGGGCAAACGCGGTGAACACTTCACGCAAATGGGTGCCGGCGATCACCCGCAACAACAACGGCGTGAGATACAGCCCGATCACCACCACCGCGCCAATCGCACCAAACGCTTTGGCTGCGGCCATCCAGCCGGGCTCGGGTGTGCCGGCGGCGGCGGTGGCCGCCACCCCAAGCAACGGAATAATCGCCAGCAACGGAATGGCGGCGATATCTTGGAATAACAAAATGGCAAAGCTCGATTGGCCGGTCGGCGTCGGCAAAAAATTGCGTTCGTTCATGGTGGCGATGGCAATGGCGGTCGATGACAGCGCCAACGCCAGGCCCACCACCAGCGCCGCTTTCCATGGGAGCCCTAATGCCAGCGCACCGAGTGCCAGCGCCACACCGGATAGCCCGATTTGCAACGCGCCGCCACCAAACACACTCTTGCGCATTTCCATCAGGCGTTTGGGTTCGAGCTCAAGCCCGATCACAAACAACATCAGCACCACACCAAATTCGGAAAAGTGCATGATCGCCTCGACATCCGAGACAAACTTCAAACCCCACGGCCCGATGATTGCACCCGCAATCAAATAGCCCAGCACCGCACCGAGCTTGAAACGCTGCGCCAGCGGCACACAAATGACCGCGGCGGCGAGATAGATCAGCGCATCAGTCAGCATCGCCGGCACCCTTGTTGTTTGATGTCGTGGGTGTGGGCGTGGCAGGTGTCACAAACGCCACCAACCGCGCCTGAAACGCATCCACCTGCGCCGCCACTGCTTCGGGTGTGCCCACGTGTGCGCCGTGTAATGTGATCGGCGCTTCCCACACAATCCCGCAAAATTTTGCCGTCTGGCGCACCGGCGCTTCAAAATCCGCAAACGGCAATTGATGCACACCGCCCTCGGTATAGGTTTCAGCGGTGCCGCCGGTGGTGGTGACCCACAAACAGTGTTTGCCGTGCAGCGCCGTACCGCCGGCGCTACCGGCACCACCGGCTGCACCCCGACCATAAGCCCAGCCGCGCAACAACACCACATCAAACCAATGTTTCAACATCGCCGGCACGCTGTACCAATAAATCGGATGCAGCCACACCACCAGATCGGCGCGCGTGAGCGCGGCCTGCTCGGCGGCGACATCGATATCAAAATCCGGGTAAAGGTCGTACAACGAACGCACCTCGACACTCGGCAGACTCTGCGCCGCATCCAGCAGCGCACGGCTGGCGCGTGAGTGCTGGGGATAGGGGTGGGCATAAATGATGAGGATCATTTGCGAAGCATAACCGAAAGCCGTGGCGGCGGACGTTGGTGCAAATTGGCACGATATGGGCACGATATGGCCACGACAGGGCCGCTGCCGTGCTAGCATATGACCATCTAGATAGTCATACGGAGACATCATGGGTGCGTTCAGCGTGGCTGAGGCCAAGGCGCAATTAAGCGCCCTTATCGAGATGGTGGAGCGCGGCGAAACGGTGACCATCACCAAGCGCGGCAAGCCGGTGGTCAACATGGTGCCGGCGAACGCATTGCCAATCAAGCCAAAGTGGGATCTGGCAGAACTCGCCGCACTTCGTGCACGCACGCCGAAGATGAAAGAAACGTCCGTCGAGATCATTCGCAAAATGCGCGATGGTGAAATCGATGCGTGATGCCGAGACGATCTATCTCGACACCAACATCCTCGTTTCCATGTTGACCGAAGATAGCCTGTCCATGACGGCCATTGGGTGGTTTGAGTCTCAAATGGATCGGTTGGCGATTAGCGAATGGGTGTGTGTGGAATTTAATGCGGTGGCAGGTTTGCGAAACCGAAAGGGCGAGCTGCGCCGCGATGTAGCAAAGCTTGCGATCGAGACATTGCAAAAGCGCGCACAGTCGCATTTCTTAATGCTGCCGGTGAGCAACGACGCCGCTACCCTCGCCGCCGAATGGTTGCGTAACCCCGACTGCACACTACAAACCAATGACGCCCTCCACCTAGCAATCGCCCATGTCGGTGGTGCCACCAAACTCGCGACGCTTGATGAACGCTTCGCCAGGGCCGCGCAAAAGTTGCGGCTGCATAACCTAAAGATTGAACTGATCCGTCCAGCGCCGCTGCGTGTGGCGCAGAAACGAGCGGCGTATGTGGTGGGGGCGGCACCGAAGACAGGCGCGAAGCGGAAAAAATGAACCCCTAGCAGGCGCGGGTGTTATGGAGCATTTATGCTTCAAAACGCACAAGGGATAAGGCGTTTCATTTATGGAAACTTCCAGTAACCCCAACCCCGTCGTCCCACCGCTTACCCCGTCGTCCCAGCGAAGGCTGGGACCCAGTCCACCCACCAAACTGACTTAGTTTTCGTACTGTCTTGCAGCGCCCCCCACCAAACTAGCGCTACCCACCTATCGCTGTCGCCCCGTTGAAGAACAAGGCCCAAGTT
>JANOEV010000562.1:0-4052 GCA_031413695.1 Burkholderiales bacterium | reverse complement strand
GTTATCAACGATGTCATTGCCTCGGCATTCAACAGCGCCGGACAACGTTGTTCGGCACTGCGGGTGTTGTGCGTGCAAAAGGACATCGCCCCGCGCATCAAAACCCTGCTCGAGGGCGCGATGCGCGAGTTAACCATTGGTGATCCATCTCGTCTGGATACCGATATCGGACCGGTGATTGATCGCGATGCGTTTGACCTATTGGTGGCGCACCGTGAAAAAATGGCGCGTTCATGTCTGCAGATTGGCCAGGTATTGTTGCCACAATCGATCGGTGACGGGCACTTTTTTGCACCATGCGCGTTCGAGATCCCGACGCTAGTAACCATTTCGCAGGAAGTGTTTGGTCCGATACTGCATGTGTTGCCATTTGATGGCGACGATATCCTGACGTTGGTGGACGAAATCAACGCAACCGGCTACGGCCTGACCCTGGGGATTCATTCGCGGATCGAAGAGACGATTGCGGCGATCCGCATGCGTGCGCGGGTTGGCAATGTTTATGTCAATCGCAATCAGATCGGCGCCGTGGTGGGCGTCCAGCCGTTTGGCGGGGAGGGCTTGTCCGGTACCGGTCCGAAGGCCGGCGGGCCGCATTACCTGTTCAGATTTGCCACTGAACGCACATTTACGGTGAATACCGCGGCCGCAGGGGGCAATGCCGCGCTGATTGCGTCTTCGGAATGACCGCTGTCAACGTTCTGAAACAAGGTCGGCGTATATTGAGTCAATGAAACCAAGAAACGCGTTCAATTTCGCATGCGTTGCGTTTGCCGCGCTGCTTGCCGGCGGTTGCGCCAGCGTGTCGAAAAGCGTCGTCGACGTCAGCAAGTCATCGCAGGTTGCGCCGTTCTCTACCCTGCAACTCGGTGAGCCCCACCCGTTGTCGTGGCAGCCGTGGATTATTTCGCGATTCAACCGGCGCACCGACTACCGTGTGGTCGAGTTGGACGGCCAGAGAGTACTCCGGGCACATTCCGACAAGGCGGCGTCCGGATTGTTGCAGGACGTTGCGATTGACCCCGTTGAATCCCCCAATCTTTCATGGCGATGGCACGTCAAACAATTGTTGCCCGGCGCCGATTTGATGCGGCGCGGCAGTGATGATTCGCCGGTGCGCGTGATCGTCAGTTTTGACGGCGACCACGACAAACTGGACGTCGAGGATCGGGCCGCGTCAAGACTGGTGAAACTGTTCAGCGGCCGTGATATGCCGTATGCAACGCTGATGTATGTTTGGGATAACAAGCTGCCGGTCGGTACCATGCTCGACAATGCACATTCAGGTCGCGCAAAAATGATTGTTGTGGAAAGCGGTGCGTCTAGAACCGGCCAGTGGCTGAATTTCAGCCGCAATGTTGTCAACGATTTCAAGCGCGCATTTGGTGAAGCGCCGGGCAGGGTGATTTCGGTCGGTGTGATGACCGACAGCAACACCACTGAGAGCGAGGCGATTGCTTATTACGGCGATATTGTCTTGCAGGAGCAGCCGTGACAGGGTGCGCCAGGCGATCAGATTGACTTGATGCCTTCCGGGATATGGTTGCCCGAGATCAGCACCAGCATTGACTGACCCTCGCGCTTCCAGAAGTCAATCGCGTCCTCGAAAAGCTCAATGACAGTTTCAAGTTCGCTTTCGTGGTGTTCGACGAACGCATCGGTATGGTCAAAATAGATGCAGTAACCATCCGCACGCACCCAGTCCATGTCTGTAATGCAATCATAAAACGCGTCCCAATTGCGGCCAAAGTGGGATGGAAACTTCATCGCCACAGAAGCATGATTCAAGAATTGTTCCTTGCCTTCAATTTTCTGTCCATCCAGATGGAAAAAGGCCATGCCCTTTAGCCTGGCCAGTTTGCCCAGCTCAGCAGTGTTGGCGTGTGTCTTCAGCCAATAAACACCACGCGGTAGGTCGCTGGAAAGAATATTTTTGAGTTCAGCAGAGGGCATGATGCCTACTCCTTGATCCGCTTAAATGATGCGTAATGGTCATCTGTATAGAAACATTCTGAAGCCGCCCGTTTGCGCAGCTCGCCACCACAAACGATTCGACGCGCACCCCGATCGCGAGAGCCAGGCGTTTTCACGGTGAACTCCTTGTAGTAGCCACGCGTTTGTTTGGGTAATATTTTTTCGCGGTTGCCAAAAATCACCCCGTCCTTGGCGTAAGGAAAGGGGCCGCCCTTGCGGATAAGCTCAAGCGTTTCCCTGCCCTGCTTTGGCAGATCAGCGGCAACAATCGACGATTGGTTGCCGAACTGCGCAGATTCTTCCGCGATCGCGTCACCGCGCGGCAAACAACATAACGCTGACGCAATCAGTGCACAGTATGATGCGGACAAGATTCTCGACATGTTTTGCAAAACCCCATTATTGGCAAGCGTCTTCGGCAATTTTTGCCTGAAAAGGCAATGGACAAGCGACCTTTATGCAGCTGACTTATGCGGGCATTTCACCTTGGTGCAATCGGCGTAAAGATATAACGAGTGGTCATGCAGGTTGAAGCCACGATCCTTGGCAATCTTATGCTGGCGTTTTTCAATCTCAGCATCATAAAATTCCTCAACCCTGCCGCATTGCAGGCAGACAAGATGATCATGGTGGCTGCCTTCGTCGAGTTCAAAAACGGCGCGCCCACCCTCAAAATGATGGCGTTGGAGCAGGCCGGCCTGTTCAAACTGCGTCAACACACGGTAAACCGTCGCCAGCCCGATGTCGGCATTCTCGTTAAGCAGCAGTTTATAGACGTCTTCCGCCGTCATATGTCGTTCTTTCGATGCTTGAAACAGTTCAAGCACCTTCAGGCGCGGAAGCGTTGCCTTTAATCCAATATTGCGTAATTCACTTGAGTCGGACATTTGAGTCATTCCCGTGTTTTTTGAATCATAACGCATGTCCGGCGGCAGGTGGTGTGATTGAATTCGACCATCGCCCGCCCACCGGCCGGCCGGCAAATCGGCTACATAGGGCGGCATTGTGCGGTCGGGTATAATTTCAGGCTTATCAGACGTCTGCCGGAACATATGAAATCCCCAATTTTGATCGCCGTTGTTGTTGCCAGTCTTCTTTTGACCGCCTGCGCCCGCTTTGGCGTCTATCGCCTCGATATTCAGCAGGGCAACCTTGTCACGCAGGAGCAACTTGCCAAAGTCAAGCCGGGTATGTCGCGCATTGACGTGCGTAATTTGCTTGGCACGCCACTCTTGCAGGATGCCTTCAAGGGGGACCGTTGGGACTATTTTTTCAGCGACGACCGCAATAGCGGCGGCAAGCTGAACCCATTCGACCGTGAGCAACAGCAATTCAAGGTGGCTGTGTTGTTTGAAAATGACAAGGTCGCGCGTATCGAGGGTGAAGCGTCGCCGGTGGAAATTTTGACTGGTGGTGGCGAGCGCCGCAAAACGCCAAACGCCATTCCACCCAACGCACCGCCCGAGCCCAAGAAATAACCGCGATGGCAATCAACATTGCCATCGCAGGTGCGAATGGTCGCATGGGGAAGATGTTGGTCGGGGCGGTCGGCGACGATCCGCACGCCAATATTTCTTCAGCATTTGATGTGGGTGACGATGTTGACGCCGCGCTCAAGGGCGCTGATGTACTAATCGATTTCACCCGCCCCGAAGCAACGCTTGGCTATCTGCCCCGGTGTGCCGCGCTTGGCGTAAATATTGTCGTCGGGACCACTGGATTTACTTCGGCGCAGATCAGCGGCATCGAAGAGTTTGCGTCAAAGATCGCAATCGTGTTTGCGCCAAACATGAGTTTGGGCGTCAACGTGACGGCAAAACTCGTGGCAATGGCGTCGTCATCGCTTGGCATGGCGGCAGACATTGAAGTGTTTGAGGCGCACCATAAATTAAAAGTTGATGCGCCATCCGGCACGGCATTGATGTTGGGTCGGGTTGCCGCGCAGGCACGCGGGCAGTCCTTGGACGCCGTTGCCGTTTATGACCGGCACGGCAGCAATACGGTGCGTGAGGCCGGCAGCATCGGGTTTACGTCGCTTCGTGCCGGCGACATCGTTGGTGATCACACGGTATTTTTTG
>JANOEV010000561.1:0-2393 GCA_031413695.1 Burkholderiales bacterium | reverse complement strand
GTTGGTCGCACGGACCCGCGGTCCCGATTGGATTTACACGCTCCTGCGGTCGTATTATGTGGACCCCACCACGCCATCAGGCTGGAACAACGAAGTCTTCCCCGGCACCAGCATGCCGCATGTATTGCACGACATGCAGGGCGCTGCAGCCAAGGTTAAGGTCGGCGAGAAAATATCACACGGCAAGCCGACGGCCGTCACCAAGCTGGCTATTGAACGTGCCGGCACGATGACACAACAGGAATACGATTTGTATGTTCGCGATCTGGTTAATTACCTGACGTTTATGGGTGAACCGGCGCGTGTCAAGCGTACCCAAATGGGTGTCGGCGTGCTGTTTTTTCTGGTCATCGCGTTTTTCGCCGCGTTAATCGTCAAGCGTGAGTACTGGAAAGACGTCACGTAGCACAAAGTGTTCTATTCACCCATCAGGCCGCGCCAAGTGCGCGGCCTGATGCTTATAAGAAATGTAAGATTCAGGCAGTTCAGAAAAGAAATAGGTACGCATCATGATGACCCTGTACTCCGGAACCACCTGCCCGTTTAGCCACCGTTGCCGCATCGTGTTGTACGAGAAGGGCATGGACTTCCAGATCCTCGACGTGGATCTCATGAACAAGCCGGAAGATCTGGCCGTGATGAACCCTTACAACCGCACGCCGGTTTTGGTCGAGCGCGATCTGATTCTTTACGAATCAAACATCATTAACGAATACATCGACGAACGTTTTCCGCATCCACAATTGATGCCCGCCGACCCGGTCATGCGCGCACGCGCCAGGCTGATTTTGTACCGCATGGAAAATGAGATTTTTAACCATGTTGACACGCTCGAGCGCGGCAAACAGGCGACTTTTGAAAAGGCGCGGCTTTACATCCGCGAAAACCTGATCCAGCTCGCGCCGATTTTTGTCAAACAAAAACACATGCTTGGTGATGAATTTTCGATGCTCGACGTTGCGATTGCGCCGTTGCTCTGGCGTCTCGATCACTACCAGGTCGACATGCCAAAAACCGCCGCGCCGTTGCTAAAATATGCCGAGCGTCTGTTCTCGCGCCAGGCATTCATCGATTCGATGACGGCATCCGAAAAGGCAATGCGCCGATAAGATACCGAACCGGCGGAGCTGACTTGAAAACATTTCAACGCCGGTCAGCTCCCCGCGGCGATCAAATCCACGCAAAGCCCGCCCGCCAACGTCTGCAAACGCCGACCGGCCATGTCTGAAATTTCAACAAAACCCTACCTGATCCGCGCCATTTTTGAATGGTGCAATGATGCCGGGTTCACGCCGTATCTCAACGTCAAGGTTGATCAAAACGTGCGCGTACCGATTGAGTACGTGAAGAACGGTGAAATCGTTTTATCTGTCGCCCAACAGGCAACCCGCGACCTGACGATGGGCAACGACCGGATTCAATTTTCCGCACGCTTTAACGGCGTATCGCGCGAAATCTCGATTCCCGTCTACGCGGTTCAGGCAATATTTGCGCGTGAAAACGGGCGCGGCTATTTCTTTGAGCCGGAAAATGCGCCGGAGCAGGAGACCGGCGGATTATCTGGTGTGCCAACCAGTCCCATAATGCAGGCGGTTCACTCGGCTGCGCCGATATTGCAGTCGGTGCGCAAATCGCCGGCTGCCGCCGATGATGCCGCTGCGGATCTCCACGATACATCGGCAACCGTCACGCCATCGCCGGTGATGGTTCCCGATGGCGAGGCCGGCGGCGAGCAGGGTAGTGACCCGGACAGACCACGGGGTCCGCCGCGCGGCAACCTGCGCATCATCAAATAGCCCTGCCGCCACAGACCTCCCATGTTTGTTATGCTTGTAAAAATAAATTGATTGGAGGTTTGCCATGAGCATGAGCGTTGCCGAACTCCTCGCGGATAAAGCCAGACAATCGCCGGCATCAACGCTGTTTACGGTGGGGCCGGAAGTCGGCGTTGCCGAAGCGGTTGCGTTGATGACCGAAAAAGCGATCAGCTCGGTCATTGTCATGGAAGATAGCCATATGCAGGGGCTGATCACCCTGCGTGAAATTCTCGCCGCATTGAATACACGCGGCGGCGCGATCATGCAGGCAAAATGCCGCCATGTCATGAAGGTCAATCCGCCAACGGCGAAGCCAGATGACACGGTAGATCATTTGCGCCAGTTGATGACCGAGTTGCATATCACCCACGTCCCCGTGATGACCCATGGTGTTGTCACCGGCATCCTGTCGTTTCACGACATCGCCAGAAGTGCGATCAAGGACGCCACCTTCGAGAACCAGCTCTTAAAACAATATATTAAGAACTGGCCGGAATAGCTTTATGTAGAGGAGGAAGTAGCTCGAAGGTCTGCGGCGTATCGTCGGTCGCATCCCGCAAGCGGGTCCCTGCTCCG
>JANOEV010000560.1:0-2639 GCA_031413695.1 Burkholderiales bacterium | reverse complement strand
ACCTCGTTGTTGGATGGATTGGCTCTCCAACCACTGCGCAGTACTTGCGACTCATTGAAGCTGCACTAGAACAGCTTTGTGCCAAGTTCAATGCACGGGTTGTCCTCGTTGGCGCTGGATCTTCCACGGATTCGTACCGGTTCCCCGTAACAATCCTGCCATGGAGTGAAGCGACCGAAGGCGCTATCATTTCGCAATTTGATGTCGGCATCATGCCGCTGATTGATGGCCCCTGGGAGCGCGGCAAATGCGGGTATAAGTTAATCCAATACATGGCCTGTGCAAAACCAGTTGTTGCATCCGCAGTCGGTGCAAATCTATCGGTCGTTCAACATGGCGTACAAGGCTTCCATGCGACTGAGTCAGCTGACTGGATTCGTTACATGGGCGAGTTGCTTTCTTCTGCTTCACTTAGACGAGAAATGGGTGCTGCGGGTCGAGAACGTGTAACGCGCGAATATAGCCTGCAACGTGGCACCACCACGTTGGCTCGTATTTTTAATAGCCTTTGACCATTTGGATAGCAACTTGAAGAAAGTTAATTGCACATGTGCGGAATAGCTGGTTTTTTTACACCGGCATTTGACACCGGCGTTGCGCTTCGGCATGTAACGGGAATGACGCAACGCATCCAGCGCCGAGGCCCTGACGCATCTGGCGAATGGCTCGATGCAGCCGCTGGCATCGCGCTCGGCCACCGTCGCCTTTCCATCCTCGATCTTTCGCCAACAGGCGCGCAGCCGATGCATTCTGCATCCGATCGCTACGTTACTGTTTTTAATGGCGAGATTTATAACTTTCGGCAGTTGCGTGATGAGGTGGCACACTTACACCCAGACCACGTTTGGCGCGGCACGTCCGATACCGAGGTGATTCTTGCCGGGGTGAGTTACTGGGGCGTCGAGACCACACTCACCAAGCTCGATGGCCAGTTTGCGATTGCCATTTGGGATAAGACTGAAAGGAATCTATTTCTCGCGCGTGACCGCATGGGCGAAAAGCCGCTCTATTATGGCTATGTGGGCGACCAGTTCGCGTTTGCTTCCGAGCTAAAGGCCCTAAAAGTACTCGATGGCTGGACCAACGAAATTGATCGTGTTGCGCTTACAGCCTACTTTCGCTACAGCTATATCCCTTCGCCACTTTCGATTTTTAAGGGTATCGCCAAGCTGATGCCTGGGCATTTTCTGAAGATCTCGCAGGCCGATATTCATGCCACACGTATGCCGGAAAGCGTTGTTTATTGGAAGCTTGACGACGCCATCGCCATTGGCCGTGTGCATCCGTTTGTTGGCTCAGAAAAAGAAGCCACCGATACACTGGAAAAATTGTTATTGGATACCGTCGGCAAGCAAATGGTGTCTGACGTGCCAATCGGCGCGTTTCTTTCCGGCGGGGTTGATTCGTCCACGGTTGTCACGATGATGCAGGCGCAAAGCACGGCACCAATTGAAACCTTCACGATTGGTTTTCACGAGTCTGAATTCAATGAAGCCGAACAAGCGAAGGCTGTCGCCAAACACCTTGGCACCAATCATCACGAGCTTTATGTCACGCCGAAACAAACAATCGACGTGGTGCCATTTTTGCCCACCCTTTATGATGAGCCATTTGCCGATTCTTCACAAATACCCACCTATTTGGTCTCGCATCTGGCACGCACCAAGGTGACCGTCAGTCTTTCTGGTGATGGCGGTGATGAATTATTCTGCGGCTACAACCGTTACACGTGGATGTACAAGATATGGGGCGCGATGTCACCATTTCCGTCGCCGGTGCGACAACTTGCCGGCAAGCTTGCCTCCGCTATCCCGCCTTCAGCTGTTGCAAAGACCTATGGCTGGGTGAAGCCTCTACTGCCTCAGGGATTGCAATTCACTAACCCTGCGGATAAGTGGGCAAAAACGGCAGACCTTCTCGGGGTGCAAGATTCCGCCGCACTATACAAGCGCGTTGTGTCGTCGTGGCAGTCCCCGGAATCATTGGTTATTGGTGGCAAAGAGCCGTTGAGTATTTTCGAATTGAGCGAGCCGCAATCACACCAATTAAACCTTGGTGAACAAATGATGCGCTTCGATGCGCTCACGTATTTGCCCGATGATATTTTAGTGAAGGTGGACCGTGCCTCGATGGGCGTCAGTCTTGAGGCGCGTGTTCCACTGCTTGATCGGCGGGTGGTTGAATTTGCCTGGCATTTACCTATGGCGATGAAACTCAAAGGTGGTGTCAGCAAGTGGATTCTGCGCGAAGTGCTGTATCGGCATGTGCCAAAGGAACTGATTGAGCGGCCAAAAATGGGCTTTGGGGTGCCAATTGATTCGTGGCTGCGCGGCCCATTGCGGCCGTGGGCAGAAGTACTGCTTGATGAAAAATTGCTCGTGCAACAGGGTTACCTGAATGTTGCAATGGTGCAAACAGTCTGGAAAGAGCACCTGTCTGGACGGCGCAACTGGCAATATCAACTCTGGGCGGTCTTGATGTTTCAAGCATGGCTGGCCGAGCAGACTTGTAATTGATGGTCATCAATTCTCCGATACCCGACCTGCGCTGATGTCTCTAGAGTGATGCACCGCAACTATGACCAGAGCGACGATTGCGAACGCCGCACGAGGTGCCAGTAGCATCGATACGGAAAACAG
>JANOEV010000559.1:0-9442 GCA_031413695.1 Burkholderiales bacterium | reverse complement strand
GCACACCGGCAACAAAATCGACGGCGTCCGCGACCCGCAACCAGCGCGGCAGAATGGCGACGTCCGCGATAAAACAGACCTGTGCCATGAGTTCATCACGCTGCGAGCGCGGATCCAGCCCAAGCACATTGAGTTCGCCCTCAAAGGGTGCCAGGCCCAATATTGTCTTTAGTGCCGTGGTCTTGCCGGAGCCGTTCGGGCCGATCAGGCCGACAATGCGGCCACTTGGAATGTCCAAATTGATATGATCGACCGCAAGCAGTTTGCCGTAGCGTTTGGTCAGGCCCTTTGCCGATATGACGGCGCTCATGCGACACCCCCGGCATTTGCCCCAGCCAATAATTGCTTCGTGTCGAGGCCGAGGCGCCGGATGCGTTTGACCACCGTCGGCCATTCTTCGTTGAGGAATCGTTCACGTTCACTCGCCATCAATTTTTCAAGCGCACCTTCGGTCATATACATACCAATTCCCCTGCGTTTTTCGACCAGCGTTTCGTCTGCGAGCGTCTGGTAGGCGCGCGAGACGGTGATTGGATTAAGCTGAAAATCAGCGGCGACTTGCCGAACCGAAGGCAGCGGGTCGCCCGGTTTCAGCAAACCATCGAGCATCATGCCGATGATCCGATCCTTTAGCTGCCGGTAGATTGGCGCGTTGTTGTTCCAACTGTCACTCATGATTTGTTGCTCCGTCTGGTGTGATGATTCGGACGCGCTGATGGACAACAAAGGTGCGCACGTGCGGACTTCATGATTGGCTATCAAACATTTTGATGTCTGGAAAACCCATCAATTTCAAAATGAAATAATTGACTGCCGCCTCGCCGGGGTCATCCGAATGGCTAATCAGCTCGGCGTAACGTGGAACTCCGGCTTTGCTCAGGATGTTCCAGATTTCCGTGGCAGTTTTGGGTGTGGCGTCGGCATTCAAAAGGGTTGTGTATGGCACATGCACGGTCTTGCCATCGAGTTTTTTTGCAGGCAACTCTTTTCCGGCAGCAATAAAGACCTTCGGATAAAGACCCTTGGTGCGGTTAGCGTCGTTGATGATGACCTGTGATAGAACATTGGCCGGATAAGTGGTCGGTGGAATGCGCATATCAAAGGGGGATTTTTTTGCCCCAACCGCAGTTGGCTGCGCGGTCACCACAAAACCCAGTTTTTCCCATTGACTGGACGAATCCATAAATATCGAGACGTGCTTCTGGCCAAGTTTTTCCAGCATCACAAATGCCAGCGCCGCATCCTTGGTCAATCCCGCGCCGGAGATGATCACCGCCTCGTGTGCGGAATTGCCCCCTGCCTGGCCCAACGATTGTGCGAGTTGTGAAGGTTTGGCAATGTGCTCCTGGAATACCGCCGCCGGGATATTCAGCGCAAACGGGATATGTCCGTCCCTATATGCGTCGGCCGGACGCACATCAATAACGCTGATCTGACTAACCCCGACCATTCTGAGCATGTTGCCGTTCCAGGACTTTAGCCAGTTGGCATCGCGCATCGTGGACGGCGCGTCATAGGTCCAGAACGGCAGGTCGCGCGGATCACTCAGCCAGCCCATTTGTGACTCAATGAACAGGGTGACCTCGGGATAGTTCAACATGAATTTGAGCGCAAAAAACGGTACGGCCGCTGCCCCGCCGCCGCCACAATGGGTGTGAATTTTTTGCGCCGGTTTGATGCTGAAATAATCAAGCGCGCGCCGAATTTCCGCGACCGATTTAAAAGTCTTGTCGGCATTAAAAAAATCATCGCTGGGCAGCATGATGGCGTTGGGAATATGGCCGCGCTTGCCAAATGAAAGTACTTCCCCAAAATGCCAGTCCGGGCCGAGTGCCTCGAGCAACACGTTGTTGGTCAGGTCACCCGACGCGGTGATAAATTCCGGCAGGCGTACCCGCACGGCTTCATTGGTGGTGTTGATTTTGAAGGTGCCCTGCGCCGGCAGTGGTGACGCGTCTTTGGTCACGGCAAATCCTTGCGCCTGCCATTTCGACAACCCGCCATCGAGGATAAAAATATTGCGCGCCGGGACGTTGTAATAATAAAGCGTAAAAAACAGACGGGGCGCGAAGTACGCGCCACCCTGGTCGTACAAAACAATTTTCTTGCCTGCGCTGATCCCCCACGACTGAAAGTTCTTTTGCATCGCGGCGCCCGTGTTGTAGGGTGAGCCGTATGCAAAATAATCAACATTGATGGCGCCGGGGATATGTTTTTCTTTGTAAATCTGACCCGGTGACGCGTCGAGAATCAACAGGTCCGGATCAGTCAGGTTTTTTTGCAGCCATTCGACGCTGACCAAGTTGCCGTTTATTTCGGCGGCGGCAAGTGTCGGTTGCACCTGTGACAGGCCGCCGACGAGGATGACGAGAATTCCCGCAAGCTTTGGCCATATGGGTGAATTGGTAATGCGGGCGAAGGTGTTCTCGGCTGCCATATTCCCTCTGAATTGACGATGCGCCTAATTGCCGATCTGGCACAATCAACCGCAGCACAGTTATCGTTATGTGGTGTTGTAGTTAACTATAACAGTAACTGGAGAATTGTCAATCACGCAAATGACAATGACAACAAATCTACGAGCCATCACCCGTTGTTCAGATGGAAGTGTGTGCTAACTTATATTAACGGCCACACTTAATGAGGGGCATCTCACGGCGGTGTGACCCGTTTGTCTGGCCGGAGCAAGGCCCCGATTTTGAAATCACGACCAAACGGTTAATGAAATAACAAAGCCGTTTATTTGCGGCGTGTTTCAGCCAGAATTGGCTGAAACCGCTTGCCTTTGGGAGGCCTTGTATTTTTACGGCAGGCTTTCAGCCCTGACTATTTATTTGCCGGCGCAATGTCCCCTGCGAACCAATCATCAAGCATCGCCTTCTCGTAACGCAGCGGCTCGTTTGTGCCGTACCGATTCATCCCGCGTAAATAGTTGAGATCGCTGATCCTGGCTTCGCCGCTCTTGGCGACTTTGCCGTTTTCCTCGATCACATATTTGAGTTTGATCATCGGCCAGTCAGCGCCACCGCGCAAAATTCGGAAATCAGCACTGGTATTGGCGCGCGCCGGTTCGATTGTCCCCGCAAGATCAACGTCAATGACGTCAATCTTCAGATCCTGACCGGCCGGTAGTTTGGTGCCGAGTTTTTCAAAATGATTTCGCAGTGAGTTGAGAACCTCGTTCTTGCCACTTTGGGTAAAGGGCATGTCAGCGTATTGGTCGGACTTCGTAAAGGTGACGCTGACCGCGGCCTGGGCACCAAAAGACAACGTCATCGTTGCAGCTGAAGCAAACGTCAACCCGACGCGAAGTCGAAATTGGTTGAATGGAAATTTCATGATTTGCCCCTCGCGTTAGGTAAGTGGGACGTTCAGTATGCGCCAATAAAAATCATCGGCGGGGCGGCGTCTTGCACCCTGCTGACGTCCCTTAACCCTAAATGTGACAATGCCGCGCACCGCCGGTTCCATGTTGGAAGGGACAAAATGTACTCGCCGGCCAGACTAATCTGCCCATCACCTCAAAGCCGGCACGCAACAGTGAATTTGTTAAGATGATGACCCATAGACGTCAGCGATCGCGATCCCATGCAGCAGTCACCATCAAACCAAACCAGCCGAAGCGCAACGCAAATTAACGCGCGTCAATTGACCCGCGACCTGTTGCATTTCAACACCATCAATCCACCGGGGCAGGAGCGCGATTGCGCACACTTTCTTGGCAAGTTGCTGGGCGACGTCGGGTTTGACGTTGCGTATCATGAGTTTGCGTCAACGCGAACCAGTGTGATTGCCACCATTGGCGGCAAACATGCCAAGCCGCCGATTTGTTTCACCGGACACATTGATATCGTACCGCTCGGTGCAGCCAAATGGAACCGTGATCCATTTGCCGGGGAAACCGATGGCGATCTGGTTTACGGCCGTGGTTCAACCGACATGAAAAGTGGCATCGCCGCATTTGTCGTGGCCGCCATCGGTCTGGCACCGCTGCTAAAAAATTCGCCCGGCATCACGTTGGTCCTGACCGCCTCTGAAGAGGTCGGCTGCGAAGGCGCCAAATACTTGGCAGACCAAAAACTGCTGGATCGCGCCGGCGCCATTGTGGTCGCCGAACCCACTGCAAATTATCCGTTTGTCGGACATAAGGGATTGATCTGGGTGGAAATTGAAACCCGTGGCAAGACAGCTCATGCGTCGATGCCGGAGCAGGGCGACAACGCCATTCTTAAAATGGGTAAGGTGATCGACGAGCTCGAACATTTTCAATGGAAGCATCATTGCGGCGTGGATTGCCACGCGGTAATGGGAAAGCCGACCATGAATATCGCGACCATTCACGGCGGGCTCAACACCAACTCAGTCCCGGATTCGGTCAAACTCACCATCGACATGCGTACCGTGCCGGGCATCGATCACGTTCATCTGTGCCATTCGATAGGCAGCCTGATCGGCGATTTGGGCACGCTGCGCAAGATTGTCGAAACGCCACCACTTTATTCTGAGCCGGACGAATGGGTTGAAAGTGTGTATGCGATGTCCGCCGCTTTTGTCGGCGAGGTACCAACACCACAAACAATCATGTTCTCAACCGACGGCGCGGACTTAAAGCGCGGTTATCTCGAGAGCGCTGCGTTGGGCAACGGCGCGGTACCGACGATTATTCTCGGGCCGGGTCAGCCGGAATTGGCGCATCAAACCGATGAATGGTGCTCAATGACAAAACTGGATGAGTCGGTCGAAATGTTTACCCGCGTGATGCGCGAGTGGAACGGCATCTAGCTATACCGATACCGCCATCTTGACGGCAAGCGCCAACAGGAACACCACAAACACTTTTTTGAGAATATTCACCGGCAACCGGTGTGCCAGGCGCGCACCAACCGGTGCAATTACGATACTCGTGATCGCGATGCCGAACACCGCCGGCAAATAGACGTAACCAACACTCCATGCGGGCAGCGTTTTGTCCCATAGTCCGGTGGCGATAAAGCCGACCGTGCCGGCAATGGCCAGCGGCACACCAATCGCGGCAGCGGTACCGATGGTCTCGTGCATGCGCATATTGCACCACGACAAAAAGGCGATCGACAAAACCGCACCGCCGATGCCGGCAAAACTCGACACCACGCCCATGATCATGCCAAAAACAAACAGTCCGCCCGCGCCGGGTAAACGCATCGGCGCATCGGTGGTGGCGCGGGGGCGCAGCCCGAGCAACATCTGCATCGCCAAAAAGCAAATAAAGGCGACAAAAAACCCCTTCAAAAATGCGGTCGATGAAAAGTGCGCAATCACCGCGCCGCAAAATGTGCCGGTCAAAATGCCCGGGGTCATCCGCTTGACCACTTGCCAATTGACCGCATGATGCTGATGGTGTGTGCGGGCGCTCATAAACGCGCCGGGAATAATGGTTGCCATCGATGTGGCCAACGCCATATGAATGACGTGATCGGTTGAAAACCCGCGTGCCACGAACGTCATTGAAAGAATCGGCACCATCACCGAGCCGCCGCCGATGCCGAGCAGGCCGGCAAAAAACCCCACGAAACAGCCCGCGGCAAGGTAGATCAACAAATACTGGATTTCGGGATGCACTGCGACAACTTATCCGGCGGCAAGCTTGAGCACAGCTTTCCATTGGCCGGCCGTCACCGGCGTGATCGACAGCCGGTTGCCGCGTTGCAGGATCAACATGTCTTCAAGCGGTTTGGTCTTACGCATCTCGGCCAGCGACACCAGTCGGGTTTTTTTCACCAGTTGCACGTCGACCAGCATCCAACGCGGCGTTTCGCGGGTTGCCTTGGCGTCAAAATATTTACTCTTTTTGTCGAACTGGGTCTCGTCGGGATAGGCGTTTGTCGAGACCCTCGCCAGTCCGGCGACCCCGGGCGCCGGACATGATGAGTGATAGAACAATACATCGTCGCCGACTTTCATCTGGTCGCGCATAAAATTGCGGGCCAGATAATTACGCACGCCAAACCACGCAACACTTTGTTCCTTTGCTTTTGCCAAATCATCAATCGAGAACTCGGACGGTTCTGATTTCATCAACCAATACGCCATCAGTCTTCTCTTGTGATCACCGGCGTCCGACAAGCGTCGGCGCAAATGTGTATCGCGTAGCAATAAAAAGGGCAGCGGATTTTAGGGTTCGCTCGGCGCCGCACCTTGAACCCAGGTTCAAGGGAGGAAGCACACCGCCTGCCATTAGGTTCATCCGCGTGGGACGATCACACCGGCAAATCTTGGGCGCGCAACCATTGACATAAAGTCAATCGGAACAAAGGATGTAAGCACCAAGCGAACGCTAAAACCCGCTGTCGAACGAAGCCGCCTAAAAAAGCTTTTCTTGTTCGGAAATCGCTTTTTCGAGTGTTGCTTCGAACGCATTGAGTTTACCCTTGATATAGGCTTCGTCAATGGTTACGTTTGCCGTCGAAACAGACGACTTCGATGATGCGGCTGCCGGTTGCGCCGCGTCCGCGCCAATATGCAATTGTTCGTGCGCAAGATTCAGTGCCGCCATGATGGCGATCCGCTCATTACCGACAACCTTGCCGGTATCACGGATTTCTTTCATTTTGCGGTTGACCAACTCTACTGACGCCATCAGCTGCCGTTCTTCCCCATCAGGGGCGGCCACGCGAAATTCACGACCAAGCACATTGATGGTAACCGCTTTGGCGGGCGCCGCTTTCGCCGTGGTCATACGCGTTCGCCCTCGACTTCGGGTATTTGGCCAATCAATGCCTCGATGCGTATTTTTGCTTGATCGAGTTTTTCGGCAAGTCGTTTAACTTCATCCGACTTGGCCGCGAGCAACTGGCGCAGCTCATTGTTTTCCGCGCGCGAACGCTGAAACAAGGTCACAAAGTGGTTGAGCTTTTCTTCAAAGCGTTGAATTTCCGCATCCATCCTGAAATCGTAGCCAAAAAAACCTTTTCCGTCAATGGGTAAGCCTTACATTTGAAAGTAAATTCCTAGCAAAACTGGCCACAGAAGACCAGAATTTGGCAGTCAGGTCCGCTTCAATGTGCCAACGAGCCCTATTCATCCGCTTTCGGCGACCAATGGCCGGTCCGGCGACGGTTTGCCAATCCTAAAGCTGCACAGGCCGCCGCCATCACCGCTTTTGCCGAAATAGCCAACCACTTCGATGGCTTGCCGCAAGGCGCCGCGCTGATTTGGCGGTATCGGTGGCAATTCAAACCGAAGTTCGGTTCCGGCGACCAGGCAGGGAAGTTCTTCAGCCGTATAAAACGGCGCCATGGCGGCAAGGGTATGGACGCGCAGGGTCAACGAAGCAAACGGTACCGACGTGGTGATTAACACGCTGCCATCGGTTGAAAGCGCGTATCTCGCTGCCGCTGTTGAAATGTCAAAAAAAGCCGGCTCGCCAAAAATGAGCGTCTGGGAATTCTCGGCGGCATCTCGATTTTGCGTGGCCAGACGCTTGAGAAAAACCGGATAACATTCCGCAAACGCATGTTCCTGATGCTTGGACAGCGGCGATGGTGTCAGCGCCTCGCGACTGGACAACATGATTGTGCCCATCGGAAACCTGCCGCGCGTGAGCGCATTCTTGAACTGCGTCGCCGGAATCGTCTTGAAAACCGCTTCAAAATCAGCGGCGGGCAGCCCCCGTAAATCCGGTAACCATGAAACCTCATGGTGGCGCATCCAATTCATGACATAGAAGGCGCCGCGGTTGACAGCCGTTTCCGCGGTGCGCCAGCCGGAAAGATGTGCGCAGAATGCAACCGGCCGCTCAAAGACAGAAAACGTCTCTTTGTCGTGCATCGAAGGTGAATCGCCAGCCAGTACCAGCCACAAATATTTCAAATGTGCGCCAGCCGTTATTTTTTCGCGATCGAATAGGCATATTTGACTCGGAATTTTACGTACCAGGCCACGCAATCCCGTCGCGCGAACAATCCATCCCGGCGCGACGTACAAAGGCATTTGCATTTCGGCGATCGCGCAGGTGCTACCGAGAAATGCGTCAAGCGCGTGGTCGTTGAAAAACAGCACCTCGTCAGCGTCGATGCGGTACACGTAACGGTGTGTACATGCGTCGTAGCCGGCGAAACGTTTCTCGGCTTCATTGCCCCATATGCGATTAATCGTGCGGTACGGAATACCGCAGGCGTCCAGGGCGGCATAAACCCTTGCATCCGACCGCAATGGGTCGCTACCGGTCGCCTTCAGGTAGGGAACCATCCATTCATACGCGCCATCGACCACCACCAGTTCATCGACGTAACCTGCAATCGATTGTAACGCCGGCACCAGCAGATCCCAGTCGTTGTAGATCGAAAGATAAGCGCTGAACTTGAAATTCTTGCGCGGCAATGTCTTCGGCTTTTTCCAACTGAAGCGGAACAACAGCTTGCGTGCATCCCGCTTGATGAGGAACGCGCCACGCGCCGCAGCCAGCGAAATTTTCATCTGCGTTCCATGGCGAGGGATACGAAAGCCCCCGTTGTATGGCGGTCGCGGATCAGCATTGGTGTGCGGCACATTTCGCTGACGAACCGCGGTCGTTGAAAGCTGATTTGTATATCGATTTCATTCGTCGCGATACGGTTGGCGTTACTTCGCCATCACCGGAAACGCTGGTACTACCGGCATCAACATCAGCTCTTTAGCCATCTTTTCTTGCAGCATTTTGATCGCCCGCTCGAGTTGCGCATCGCCACCCTTGAAGGTTGCGAACGGCGGATTATCCACTTCGACGTCCGGCTTCACGCCGACCCCCTCGGTGATCCACTCGCGCGTAAGGCCGTTGTCGACAAACACGCCGGTCTCAGCTGCGCGCGCAATACCACCGTCACGTAACCGGTTCTGGTCGCTAAGCCATATGCCAGCGCCGGCCGTGGTCACGCCGACGAGCGGCGCAATGCCGAGCTTGCGCAAACCTTGCGCCATGGTTTCACCGTCGGAATAGGTATTGGCGTCAATCAACGCAACGACGTGTCCGCGAAAAGCGAGTTGTTGATTCCACGTTGCCTGGTCAGAGCGACGTGACTGCCAGAAGTGCCACGCGCGCCGCTGCAACTTTTCCACAATCCATGAATCGATGTTGCCGCCGTTGTTCTGCCGCAGGTCGAGGATCAAGCCGTCACGCATAAACACTGGATAGAACTCGCGTGCCCAGCGAGCGATGTCGTTTGGCCCCATCGCTTGTAGGTGCACGTAGCCGATCCGGTTTTGGCTCGCCGCTTCAACACGTTCTTTGCGCTCACGCTCCCAAGTTAAATATCGCAGTGCCCGTTCACGCGCCGGGTCGGTTGGTGTGACCACCACATCGCGCCGTTTGCCATCCGCGCCCAACACCGTGAGCAGGACTTGTTTATCGTGTTGGTTACGCAGCAACTCACCGAGCGTCGCGGCCTCAGTCGCCGACACACCGTTAACGATCGCGATGGTCTCGCCA
>JANOEV010000558.1:0-2456 GCA_031413695.1 Burkholderiales bacterium | reverse complement strand
TGGCGCAGCAACTCGCCGATCGCGGTACGCCCGCTCAATTGCACTATCTGGATTTATCCGAAGCCTCCGCGCGCATCTCTAGGGCGCGGATCGAAGCGCGGGCTTTAAGCAAGCTGGTGACGTTCCATCGCGGATCGTTGCTCGACATCGGCAAGATTCGTGTGCCGCGCGAGTTGCTCGAGAAAAACGCGCAGCTGACGAAGGAAGAGTTCGTTGAAATCAAACGCCATGTAAACCACAGTGTCGACATCCTGAATCAAACCGCGAACGTCAACCCGGATGTCACCGAGGCGGTTGCACAACATCACGAGCGGATGGATGGTTCCGGCTACCCGTTTGGATTGCCCGGCGACAAGATCAGTATTTTCGGAAAAATGGCGGCAATTGCCGACACCTACTCGGCGATCACCACCAAACGTGCTTATGCAGAAGCGGCATCACCACACGATGCATTGCAGATGTTGTCCGGCTGGGGCGGCACACAATTTCAACCGGATATGGTTGAACACTTCATCCAATCGATTGGTGTGTTTCCGGTCGGCAGTCTGGTTGAACTGTCCACCGGGGAAGTTGCGGTTGTCGTGACGCACAACAAACAAAAACGACTGCGCCCCAAGGTGCTGGTGGTGACCGAAGAAGACAAAAAGCCGCGCAAGCACCCGACTGTCAAGGACTTGATTTATGATGTTTCCGACAACCCGATCTATATTCGCCGCGGACTGCCAAGCAACTCATACGGCATCGACCCGAACGAATACTATTTGAATTAGATTCGACCACGGCATCCAGAAGCGACGACCCAATGGCCACCGACCCGAAGCTTTCGGCGACATCTTCCTTCCGGGCTGCGGTGGACGATTCGGAATCGCAGCTTTTGGCGCGCGGGCAGCTCATTTCGTCGATCACCAATGCGATCGAATTTGCCCGCATGTCGCAACGCTTTGTCGGCCTGTTGATGGTTCAACTGATCAGACCTGACAAGCTCGAGGCGATCGTCGGTGAGACGTCGGCAGAATTGATGAAAAATGCCATGCTTCGGCTACCGGGTGCGTTGCGCAGGGTTGATCGCCTCGCAGCGGTGACCGATGACAAACTGGTCATTTTGTTGCCGAACCTGAAAAGTACGTCGCAGGCATGGCTGGCCGCAGGCAAGGTACAACGCGTGCTTGAGGAGGGCTTCTCAACCGAAAACGGGCTGATGACGGTGCGGCCGGTGGTTGGCATCGCAACCTTTCCCGATCATGCCGGCCTGGCAGAAGAGCTGATTGTGCATGCGGATATCGCCGTCGGTGTGGCCGCATTGCGCGACGTTTCGCAACATGTGTTTCAGGCAGAAGACCGCCGCGACTCCGACATTTATCTCGGCCTGGAGGCGCCGTTGCGCGAGGCGATTCGTACCAGCCAAGTTGAACTCCATTACCAACCGCAGGTGGAACTAAAATCCGGAAAGTGCTTGTCGGTCGAAGCGCTGATCCGCTGGAACGCAGCGGATTTTGGTTTTGTCGCCCCTGCAACCATCATTCGCATCGCTGAAATGAGCGGCTCAATCGGACCGCTGACAACCTGGGTGATCAACACAACGCTTCGCCAGCAGGCCTACTGGCTCAAACGCGACGTAAACCTCGGTGTCAGCGTCAATCTTTCAACCGTCAATCTGGCGGACGCAGAATTGCCCGATATTATCCAGCAAGCAATCGGAACATGGGGAACCGATCCCGGGCGCGTGACATTTGAAATCACCGAGAGCGCCACAATTGGCGATGCGGAAAAATCGATCGGCGTGCTTGAAAAGTTGAAGACGCTCGGCGTCAAGATTGCGCTGGATGATTTTGGAACGGGATATTCGTCGTTGTCGTACGTGAAAAATTTCCCCCTCGATGAGCTTAAGATTGACAAGACATTTATCCAGAACATGCGGCAATCAATCCCCGACCAGAAGATCGTGCGTTCTGTGGTTGATCTTGCCCACAGCTTCGACTTAAAAATCGTTGCCGAGGGCGTTGAAGACGACGCCACATTGCGTGAACTGAAGAAAATGGGCTGTGATCTGGTGCAGGGCTATGTGATGAGCCCGGCGCTGCCTCCCGCGCAGTTTCTGGAGTGGCTGGACAACCACAACAAGTGATCCGCTTGAGGCGGGTGTTTCTGCATTCGTGCATCCCGTTGCGCTCAGATCGTCGACCGACCCGTGCGCCGGATTGTCTGCACCGCCTGCTATTTGGGTGTCTCGGTTATCGCAGGAAAACGATACCGCCAACCGTTTGATCGCAACTCTCGTTTACTCATAAGCGTTTTCAGACATTTTGTCGCGGAACGCCCCACCGGTATTGGTCAATGGTAAATTACCGGGGAAGAACAACATCCGTCCAATATAGAACGAGCGTGCCATTCTTTGACGATGCCGGCAATCAAACCACGGCTGTCCAAAGGCGAGGAAACACGCTTGGCTGGCAGTA
>JANOEV010000557.1:0-3355 GCA_031413695.1 Burkholderiales bacterium | reverse complement strand
TCCGGCTATCACCGACGACGAGATTGAGACTTTGAAGGCGTTTTTTCGGGTATCAATTTTGAAAGACTTGTATTTTTCCTTTTTGCGTATGACTTTGCCTGTTCAATTACAGCGTTGTCAAGCTTTAATGTAAGTTTAGAGTCCATGAGCCATTTTTTATACGTACAAAGATAAGAATTCAATACGTAACAAAAAAATTGATTTTACCCGCTAGCCTATAACGATTTAGGCTTGGCGCAGTTTGGATAATGGGTGATCCTACTGCTGGCTTGGCCACTACTGACGCGATTAGCTAAAGCCAAATTACTGAAGTTGATTAGCAATACCAAAAGTACAAGGGCCAAAGGCGGAAGCCCAAATTGCGCAAAGACTCTTGTTCAAGCTCACACGTTCCGTGAGGGATATTGTAGCCATTATATAGTCAACTTTGTTGCTTATCAAATATACTTTAAAATGTCAAAAAAAATGAGTTATCAAAAAACGCTTTAGGCGAGAATCAACTCTACTGGTTAGAAGAGATGCACCGTGCATTACAGGTAGGTAATTATTCCAAACAATCGATGCGTAATTACCTCATGGAGATGCGATTGTTGTTTCAGTACTATCATCTTAAAACTGTTGAAGACATTACACAACAAAATATCACTGAGTATATTTTGTTCATTAAAAAAGTACATGGTGTAGGGCTTGCCAAATGCCGCAGTGTAGCCCATAGCTGTGGCTTCTTTTTTAAAAAGGTCATTCAAAAAACGTATGTTCTCCCTACTACGCTGTATCCGCGTAAAGTATTTGTGTTGCCGGCCGTGATGTCTCAAGCAGAGATAAAACAATTGTATTGCTCCCTTATTGATCTGCGCCAAAAAGCAGTGATTTCTTTACTCTATGGAACCGGTATACGCTTAAATGAACTGCGCCATCTTCAATGGACAGATATAGAGCGCGATAACCAACGAATAAAAATCTGCCAGGGAAAAGGCAATAAGGATCGGTATACTTTACTCTCCGGTACCATTTTAAATGACCTCGCTATTTACTACCACCAATACCGCTGTTCGGTATATGTTTTTGAGAGTAATTTAATGAAGGGCAAGCCGTTGCACTGTCGTTCCTTACAGACTATCGTAAATGCAGCTATGGTACATGCAGGTTTTGAGTCGGGTAAATACACTGCTCATACCCTGCGCCATTCTTTTGCTACACACCTGCTCGATAAAGGCTGTGATATCAATACCATTAAAATACTCTTAGGTCATGCCGACTTGCGTACCACCAGTGTATACTTGCATTTACAACAATCTAAGAGAGCCAGTATTGTATCACCACTCGAAGATGCCAGTCATGTGTAAGGGGGTTGATGCATCGGTGGTACGTTCCCAGTTACAGCGAGTGGTATTTAAACAAGCCATTTCTCAAATACAAAATCCGTATAGTAAAAAAGTATTTGAGCAGTTAACCCATTGCCATACGGCCCAGTGTGGCATGCATACACAACGCTGCAGTAATAGTACTTGCATGCAGCAGCAATACCAATACCACAACTGTGGTAATCGTCATTGTCCTAACTGTGGCGGTATTAAAAGAGAACAATGGCTCGAAGATAAAACAGCAGAACTATTGCCTACCACTTACTATCATGTAGTGTTTACACTGCCCCATGAGTTCAACGCATTAATCATGGGTAACCGTAAAATATTGTTTAAGTTATTGTTCGATGCCAGTTCTTATACCTTACTCACGCTGGCCAAAGATGCTACTTGGTTAGGTGCAACACCGGGCATCATTAGCATACTACATACCTGGGGGCAGCAGTTAAGTTTTCATCCCCATGTTCATTGTATTATCAGTGGTGGTGGTTTACTTGATAATGAGTGGAGATCAGAGAAAAGGAAAAACAATACCTATCTGTTCCCACAAAAAATGATGCAAAAAATATACAAGGCGTATTTTTTGCAACAGCTGCGATTGCTCATAGCTAATGGTTCGTTACAAATAAATGATCAGGCCATGGTAGATCAATCCATACAGCAAGCAGGCTACAAGTCTTGGAATGTTTATGCCAAAAAACCCTTTGGCGGACCGTTGCAGGTGTTGAACTATTTAGGCAGGTACACCCATAAAGTAGCTATTACTGCTCACCGTATTGAAGCCATTGATGAAGTACAACAAACCATCCGTTTTAAATACAAAGACTATCATGCCAGAGGTACTAACAAAGAACAACAAGTATTAACGCTACCCATCATTGAGTTTATACGCCGCTATGAACAGCATATACTGCCCAAAGGCTTCGTTAAAATTAGGCACTATGGATATTTAAAAAACTATAAGCGCAGCGAACGATTAAGAGAACTTTTTGCCATCCTGCAATTACCAGCACCTCCACCAAAAGTGCAGGTGCCCGTTAAAGTGCGTATGCTCGAAAAGCATGGAATAGATATTACCCTTTGTGCTGTTTGTAAAACGGGTACTATGCAAATAGTAGCTACTTTTTACAAAGGTGTATTGTGTAATCCAACTGGTTCCAAACCAATGAAACCAATTATCTACAACCCCGATAGAGGATCACCAGTAAAAGTATAGCCTATGTGGAGAGTGAAATTATGGAGTAAGAAAAAGCAACCGCTTGATGTGGGTAGGGGAAGTTGTGTGCAGATAATAAAATGGAAGAATCAAAAATTAATAATATCGAAAATAAATATTTAGTAATCATAAAACCAACGCTACTAATACACCTACACACTCATTAATTTTAATAACCGTGTGAGCTTAACAAGGAGTAGCAAAAATGCCCCATCAGCTTCTTAACTAGTGGGGCATTTTTAATGGGCATTTATTCTACTCCGCTTAATGTTAGCGGTTTGTGCTTTTCTAGTTCTATTTATTTGACAAGAGTGTTTTTATAGATTTTCCCGTCTTTAATTATTAAAACAAAGTTTTTTTCTGGACTTGTTACCAAGTCAATATTTTTCAATGGGTCACCATCTACTAAAATAACATCTGCATAAGCACCCTCTGAAATCTCGCCAAGTTTGCCAGCCTGATAAGGGTTACGTTGACCACTTAGTTCAAAAACTTTTGCATTATCATAAGTAATAAGTTTTAGTATTTCAAATGGGGTGAACCACTTTTTTAGTTTAAGTATATCTGTACTTTGTCTTGCTGCTGATTTTGGGTCAAATAAATAATCAGTGCCCCACAGTATTTTTATACTGTATTTTTTTGCTGTACGGAATGCTAAATCAGTACCATCAATTACCTGTTGTTTTTTTACTTTTACAGCTTCTGGTGCTTGTGGCGGAGCGGGATCTAATGCTTGCAGACTTAAAAATATTCCTTTATCTGCCATCAATTTCAG
>JANOEV010000556.1:0-3548 GCA_031413695.1 Burkholderiales bacterium | reverse complement strand
GGTTTTCTGCCGTTTCTTTCGAGTTGAATACCAACGCGGTGTAGAAAAAGCAGAAGAAAATAATTGCGGCGGCATAAAGCAAAGCATAGAGCGGTTGTCCTGGCGCCAAGGCTGCGCCAACATCCTTGAGCCAAACCATTTGATCGCTCTGCCCAAACCAGCCTGCAACGGTCGCCGGGAACAAGATAATCGACGATGCAAAGATCGGCGGAATCACACCCGACATGTTTAATTTCAGCGGTAGATGCGACGCCTGTCCGCCGTACAACTTGTTGCCCACCTGGCGCTTTGCGTAATTGACGAGTATCTTGCGCTGGCCACGTTCGACAAACACAACGAAATACGTTACAAAAACGACAAGCGCGAGAATGAACAGGAACGCCGGAATAGACATCGTTCCGTTGCGCACTAATTCCATCGTGCCACCGATCGCACCAGGCAATCCAGCGACGATGCCGGAGAAGATGATGAGCGAAATTCCGTTGCCGATACCGCGCTCGGTTATTTGTTCACCGAGCCACATCAGGAACATTGTTCCACCAACCAACGTGACAACGGTTACAAAACGAAACATCATGCCAGGATCGATAACAAGGCCTTGCTGCGACTCCAACGCAACCGAAATTCCGATTGCTTGAAACAGCGCCAGTGCAACCGTCCCATAACGGGTGTACTGCGTAATCTTACGGCGGCCTGCTTCACCCTCTTTTTTCAACGCCTCAAGCTGCGGTGAAACCACGGTCAACAGCTGCATGATGATCGATGCCGAGATATACGGCATGATGCCAAGTGCAAATACCGAAAAACGAGACAACGCACCACCGGAGAACATGTTAAACATGCCCAAAATGCCACCGCCCTGCGTATCGAACAACTTGGACAACTGGACAGGATCAATCCCAGGAACCGGAATATGCGTTCCGATACGGAAAACGATCAAGGCCAGCACCAAGAAGATCAGGCGACGTTTAAGGTCGCCCATCTTGCCGATTGCCGCTAAAGGATTGGTAGCCAAACGATAGTTCCTAGTCTTAGATCAAGCGTTAAGCTGCAGGCGCGGATTCAACCGAGCCGCCAGCTGCTTCAATGGCCGCCTTGGCACCCTTGGTCACAGCAATACCAACCAGCTTGACCTTTTTTTCAATGGCGCCAGACAAGAATACTTTTGCCGACAATGAACTCGGCGCAATAATATTTGCCTGTTTCAAAACCAACAAATCAATTGTGTCTACGGGCAGCATCGCAATCTCAGACAAACGAACTTGCGCCGTATCGTTACGGGTCAGGGAAATAAAACCCCGCTTAGGCAACCGGCGCTGGAGTGGCATTTGCCCACCCTCGAAACCAACCTTGTGGAAACCACCCGAGCGCGACTTTTGCCCCTTGTGACCACGACCAGCGGTTTTGCCAAGCCCAGAACCAATGCCGCGACCAACGCGACGCCGGCTCTTTTTTGAACCCTCTGCGGGTTTAATGTCATTTAAGTCCATGGTTCTTAGCCTTCAACCTGAAGCATATAGATCACCTTGTTGATCATGCCGCGATTCGCCGGCGTATCAATAACAGTGACGGTGTGGTGACGTCTTTTCAAGCCCAGCCCCCGAACGCACGCCTTGTGCGCCTCGAGTCGGCCGATTGTGCTTTTGAGCAACGTCACTTTGATTGTTTTCTGGTTAGTCATAATGAACCTCGATTAGCCCAGGATTTCTTCAATGGTCTTGCCGCGTTTTGCCGCGACTTCCGATGGGCGGGAAATCTGTGCCAAACCGTCGAGCGTGGCACGCACCACGTTGTAAGGATTGGTCGAGCCGTGGCATTTTGCTGAAATGTTGGTGATTCCCATCACTTCAAATACCGCGCGCATTGCGCCGCCCGCCTTGATACCGTTACCATCAGCGGCCGGCTGCATAAATACTTTTGTGCCGCCATGCTTACCGATCACCTCATGGTGAAGAGTGCCGTTCTTCAACGGGATCTTCACCAGCTTGCGGCGGGCCATCTCCATTGCCTTTTGCACGGCGACCGGGACTTCCTTAGACTTCCCCTTGCCCATGCCAATGCGACCATCACCATCACCAACAACAGTCAACGCGGCGAAGCCCAAAATGCGACCGCCCTTGACCACTTTGGTGACGCGATTTACGGAGATCATTTTCTCTCGCAGGCCGTCGCCTTCTTTGTCTTGAATATCTGGTTTTGCCATTTGGAAACCCTTAATTAGAACTTGAGGCCGGCTTCACGCGCGGCATCTGCCAACGCCTTGACGCGGCCGTGATAGGCGAAACCTGCGCGATCAAACGCAACATCCGAAACACCGGCAGCTTTCGCCCGCTCGGCAATGCGTTTACCAACTTCTGCGGCAGCCGCAGCGGTTGAGCCGTTTTTCAATGTTGCGCGCAACTCTTTTTCGGCTGTCGATGCTGCTGCCAGCACTTTTTGGCCGGTGGCATCGATTACCTGGGCATAAATGTGCGTGTTGGTGCGATTCACAGTCAGTCGAACCGCTTTCAAGCGCGCAATAATGGCGCGTGTTTTGGCTGCACGACGCATACGGGATTGTTTTTTATCGATCATGATGGCCTTCCTTACTTCTTCTTCGTCTCTTTGAGAACGATGACTTCATCGGCATAACGAACGCCCTTGCCTTTGTATGGCTCGGGCGGACGATAGCCGCGCACGATGGCGGCGACTTGGCCGACCTTCTGCTTGTCAATGCCCTTCAAAATAATTTCGGTTGGCGTTGGCGTCTCCGCTTTCACCCCTTCCGGCATGTCATGCACAACCGGGTGTGAATAACCCAGCGCAAGATTGAGTTTTGCGCCCTGTGCAGCCGCTTTGTAACCCACGCCGACCAGTGTCAGCTTGCGCTCAAAACCCTTATCCACGCCCTGCACCATATTGGCGAGCAGTGCGCGCATTGTGCCCGACATCGCATTTGATGCCTGCGTGTCATTCGCAGCTTCGAGAATAATTTTGTCGCCATCTTTCTTGATGTTGACGAGGCTGTTCGCCGCTTGTTTCAAGGTTCCCAAAGGCCCCTTGATTGTGATTTCGTTTGCCGCAATCGTCACTTCGACTTTTGCAGGAACGGTGATTGGCTGTTTACCGACGCGTGACATATTTTTTCCTTACACCACGATGCAAATGACTTCGCCACCGATGCCGGTTGCGCGCGCTTTGCGATCCGTCATGACGCCCTTGGAGGTGGATACAATCGCCACGCCCAAGCCATTCATAACAGGCTTGATATCTTCCCGGCCGCTGTAGATGCGAAGTCCTGGGCGCGAAACACGCTCAATCTTCTCAATAACCGGCTTGCCTGCGTAATATTTAAGACCGACATTCAATTCGGATTTGCCGTCGGCTGTGCGCACATCGAAACCCTCGATATAGCCCTCATCCTTCAACACGCGCGCAATAGCCACCTTCACCTTGGAAGACGGCATTGTCACATCAACTTTTTCCGATTGTTGCGCATTACGAATGCGGGTCAACATATTTTTTTGATCACCACGGTGTTCGAAAGCCCCGCGAGTCCGGCGATCACG
>JANOEV010000555.1:0-4221 GCA_031413695.1 Burkholderiales bacterium | reverse complement strand
GCATGGAAACTGAAAATGCATCAACGAGTCGCTAGCATAACGCATCCATGCGCCACAGCTTCGTATTCAGCATCAACCTGTTTGGGGCGACGCGCCGCCGGGCGCGCCCCAAACACCAGACACAATATGATTGCAAACAATTATTTCCGGCAACGCGTATAGTTTCCGCTTATTTTCATCTCTTCCGCTGTCATTGATTGACCCAACCAAACATACAAATGCTGAACAAGATTTTCAAGAAAACCGACAGCGTGCAGGAAACAAATGGCGATATCCTCGCGGCACCCAAGAAGGCGACTGCGTCAACGCTAAAAAAACCGCCAGACAATATCGATTGGCAGGCCCGGCTCGATGCCGCGACGGGCGATGACAACGCGTTGCTGTTGATTGCAAAAGGTGATGCGCCACTCAAGATCCGGCAGGCGGCGGTCGAAGCCATGCAAAGTGAGGACGGCCTACGATCAGCGGAACGTGAATTTCGAGAGCACGACCGGCGTATCCATCGCGAGGCAAAATTACGACTCGAAATCAGGGTTGCAGAGCGCCTTGCCCGTGCGGAGGCCGTGACGTTGATTGCAGGAGCCGCCGCGCTGCTCGCACAGGAACAAATTCCCGCAAATCGTTTTGTTGAAATCGATCGTGCGTGGCGGGAACTCGACGTCTCAAAATTGGAACCTGCACAAGTGGCGTCGTTTCAATCGGTAAGCGAACAAATCACCCATGTGTTGCGTTCCCGCGGTGACCAACATTCATCGATCAAGCGTTGGATCAATGACGCTGATCGCGCACTTGCAGAATTACAGGCCGGCTCAATTGCGGTTGCCGAAACCGGGCTCGAGCGCGACAAACTTGCCGCCGCCTACGACACCGTCAACCGGCTAAATGACGACGCACCGGTAGCGCTTGATCAGGATGCGCAGGCGCGTGACGTTGCCCATAAAAAATTGCTGCTTGATGCTGCGTTGCAGGTTGCGCGTTCGCTCGATGCCAGATTGACCCATCTTGATGGACTGATTGCAGAAAACAGTGCTGGTGACTCGGCGGCCTGGCATGCATTACCACCGGTTTCGGACACCACGATTGCCGCGTTATTGACTGCCCGATTTGATGTCATCCGGCGCACGCAACAACAAACGCGTGAAGGTGCCGAGCGCGCCGCAAAAAATGCGCTGATTGAAAAAGACAAGGCGCGGCGGCAGGTAAAAATATCCAACCTGTCGGAATTACTGGCGACAGCCGAAGCCGCGCTTTCAGCCGGTCATATCGTTGACGCGACCGCGTCGCTTGCGTCGGTCGAAGCGGCGCTGAAGGGCACCACAGTCAATCATCAATTGCAAACCCGCATCGATATGCTCAAGGCTGAGATTACCCGGCTCAAGGGTTGGCAGCACTGGGGCGGGGGCCGGGCGCGTGAAGATCTGGTTGGCGAGGCAGAATTATTGGCCAAAGCCATCACCGACGAAAAGCTGCACATCAAATCGCATGCGGACGCGATTGAAAAATTGCGCGAGCGCTGGAAAGAGCTCGATAAACTGGGTGGTGCGACCAGCCGGGAATTGTGGGGCAAGTTCGACGGCGCGCTTAAAACCGCCTACCTGCCTGTATCAGCGCAACTTGCAAAGCTCAAGGCGGTTCGTCAGGAAAACCTTGCGGCGCGCAAAAAATTAATTTCGGCACTCGATGCCATCGTCCGCGACGATACGGGTGCGGCGCCAACCGATGGACTGCGTGAATTGGCGCGGGCGCTTGAACATTTTCAGGGCGAATGGCGCAAGCTTGGGCCGCTTGAACATACGGTTCCGCACAAAGCACAGGCGGCGTTGCAAGAACGGATGAAGACCGCCGTGGCAAGGCTCGAGACGCCGTTAAGTGAAACCCGCCGACTCGAGGCGGAAAAACGCGAACAGCTGATCACCCGCGCCAAGGCGCTTGGCGGCGAAAACCAGCCGCGTGACGTCATCAACAAAGTGCGCGAATTGCAAACGGAATGGCAAAAGCATGCAAAGGCGGTGCCGTTGCAACGCAATGTGGAAAACCGCCTGTGGTCTGAATTCAAAGCGGCGACTGATGCGATCTTTGTGACACGGGATGCCGCCAACACTGCGCGCGATGCGGTGTATCACGACAATGCAAAAGTGCGTAATGACTTGATTGCACGTATCGAAGCGCTTGGTGCCGATAGTGCGCCGGGCGAAATCAAGCGTACTATTTCGGAGGTCGATACGTCGTGGCGGCGGACCGGTGAGGCGCCTCGCAACATTGCAAACAAGCTTGAACAGCGCTTTCGCGACGCACGCGAAAAGGCGCAGTCGCTGCTTGCCGGCAGCGCCAAACGCACATGGCAAAAAACGTGTGATGCATTGGCGGCAAAATTGGCGCTTTGCACCGCAGTAGAGGCAGCCAACGGGGTGTCGGCAGGAAACGAGGCGGAAAGTTGGACGGCGTTGCCCGAACTGATTACCGTCTGGGAAAAGCCGCTGCGCATGAGATTTGACGCGGCAATTGGCGGGCAGATGCGTCCAGAACGCGCGATTACGGCAAGCGATGGCGACCTGCTCAATCTTGAAGCTGCGCTGGATTTGGAATCGCCGGCGGCGTTCCAAGCGGCGCGCCGTGAGATGAAGTTGCGCGCCATGAAAAATGCGATCGAGGCGCGCCAGGTGGTGACCATATCAAATACCGATATTGAACAATGGATCGGCGGCGTCGTGGGCGCACCATTGACAGATACGGTGGCCGCGCGGCGCTTTGAGGCGATCATGACGGCCTTGCGCGACAAGCCGCTGCGCTAGATGCGGCCATCAACGCTGGCGGCACGGGGAATTGGGGGGGTTGGTATTATTTTTGCGGGTGGGCTTGCCCTTGCGCAGGCGGTCGAATCACCTGCCGGCCCGGCACAAAATGCGCCCGCAAAAACGTCGGCAGTTGCAGCTGTCATTGCGCCTTACACCATCGAACGATTCAGCCGGCCAGGGCCACTCGCCGGGGTCATGGCCGCCATCAACCTCGGCCATCCTCATGTAAAGCTCAAGGTTGTTCTGACGGATGATCGTGACCCCGACGGTGACGGTCCCTGCGTCGGTCAACTCGATGTGCCAAGCAATACCGCACGCAAAAATAATTTTGTTGTAACGTTGAATGCGAGTTTTTTTGGTGCCCCGCTGGCCAAGGAAATGGATGGTCAAAAGGTGCGCTATTTTGTCGGCAATTGCACAATGCCGGTTGGCTGGCATTATTCATCCGGCAAGATCATCAGCAAACCGGCTGGCGACAAGTTGCGCGCGACCATGCTGGTCATGGAAGACGGCAGCGTCGTCCTGCGGCCAGACCTTCGCGAACTTCCACCCAAAACACGTTACGCCGTCAGCGGAAACGCCATGGTATTGATCGGTGGCGAAATTGTTTCAAAGGACAATGCCGGGATACGACATCCGCGCAGCGTGGTCGGCATCAGCGCAGATGGCGGGACGCTGTATCTGGTTGCGGTGGATGGCCGGCAGGAAGGCTACAGCCGCGGTGCCAACATGGTCGAACTGGGCGAACTGATGAAACAGTTTGGTGCCCGCCACGCCATCAATTTTGACGGCGGCGGCAGCACCGCCATGATTGTCAAAGACATGCGCACCGGTGCATTCGCGGTTGCCAATCAACCGTCTGAAATTTCGACCCACGGATTTCCAGTCAGAATGGAACGACCGGTCGCCGATGTGATTGGCGTGCTGATTGAGCCAGGCACATCACCAAAACGATAAGAAGATTTGCCATACCCCGATCATCAAAATGTTCCCAGACAAAGCCATGTTGAATTTGATTGCATTTTAATCAATGAATGACGCAATGTCCCCGCAGCCGGCGCCGGGCGCGTTTAATTTGTCAATTCTATCGCGTAGAGCGCGAGTTCCTCAGAGTCACCGCGCAATCGAATCAGGCGTTCGAATTGCAGCCCGAGCTTTTCGATCAGGTCGACTGATGCCGTATTTGCCGGCAGTGTGATTGCCACCACGCGCTTTTTCATCAACACCGTTCGACCGTAGTCGAGTGACGCCTGCGCCGCTTCCAACGCATAACCATGGCCGCGATGGGCCGGCAGAAATGCAAAGCCAATATCGACGTCGTCCAGTCCGTCCCGCTTGATCAATCCGCACATGCCCAATGGCGTGCCGTTTTTGAGTGTCGTCAAATACAGTCCGAAGCCGTTTTTCTCGTATTGGGCAAGGTAGG
>JANOEV010000554.1:0-4411 GCA_031413695.1 Burkholderiales bacterium | reverse complement strand
CGAGATGACCGCCAGCGGAGTGACCGGTGGTCACCACCCGCGTCAAGTCAAGCGGATAGGTGCCGGCGAGTTCGGTGAGTTTTTCCGCGGCCGCCGCCACGTCGCGAAATGTATCCGGATAAGGCGAGAAATTTTCCGCCTTGGTCCCGACGCGGCGATAGGTGATGCTCCAGACAGCCACGCCCTGTTGGCGCAAATCATCAGCCATAAATGCCACCAGCTCGGGCCCGGGTAGATCAGCGCGCCAGCATCCGCCGTGAATCAGAATCACCACCGGCCGCTTTTTGGCGCCGGTTTCCGGTGTTCCCGGCAACCAAAAATCGCCGTATTGATCCGGGTGTGTGCCGTATGCGATTTTTTCGGTCGGGCCCGGCCCCGCGGGGCGCTCAAGAATATTTTTGAACGAGAGTGTCTGGGCGGCGGCGGGGTTCATCGCAAAGAAAATGCCGGCCAACATGGCGCAGCAACCATGCAATGTGATGGAAAGGCGGCGCGGGGGCATATTGTGCATCGGGGCATCGGCGTCATTGAGAAGGGTTGATGGTGTCGGTTTTACCGGCCGCCACCGCGAGTTGAATGCTACCGCAATAAAGCATTAATGTGCCGTTAAGAAAGTCGTTATCCGGCGGGTGCTTCCGGGCAAAAGTGCCCCAAAGTGTCCGTCAAATGGCGGGTTTGTCCGCGGCTTGTAGCGCGACCCTAACCCGCATAGTCGGGAACGGCGCGTTCATCGACCCCGTACAGCGCAGCCAGCGCCGGTTTGGTCAGTACCGTTGCCGTCGAACCAATGGTGACCTCACCAGCCCGCGAAATGGTCATGGTTCGATCATTCGCCCCGTTGCATAAATGAAATGCATGAGACGGATCGTGGGTGGTAAAGATGATGGTCATGCCATCGTGCTTGAGCCGCAACAGGGCATCAAAGACCATCAGGCGGTTGCCGAAATCAAGATTTGATGCCGGCTCGTCGAGCAACAAGATTTTTGCCTCGGACGCCAATGCACGCGCGATCATCACCAGTTGTCGCTCGCCGCCCGATAACTCGGCGAAATCACGACCCGCAAACGCGGCGAGGTTTAGCGTCGTCAACGCCCGCATCGCGACATCGCGGTCGTGTGGACCGGGGCTGGCAAACCAGGCCAAATGTGGCGCACGTGCCATTTCGACGACTTCGAGCACGCTGAAGTTAAAAAAGCCGGCGGTCGATTGTGGAACATAGGCGATTTGTCGTGCGATGTCAGGCGGCAGCATGTTGGACAATGATTGTGACCCCAGCGTCACGCAGCCAGCCCTGGAGGGCAGCAGGCCGAGCAGGGTGCGAAACAAGGTTGTCTTGCCACTGCCGTTGGGCCCAAGCACGGCGAGCGCATCGCCGTGATGAACGGCAAAGGTAATGTCCGCAGCCAAAATGCGGCGCGGATAGCCGATGGCAAGTGCCTGCGCCGATAACGCAGTCAACGGGCCTAACGGCCGAGCCTGCGTCATGTCTGCCGCCGGAACGTTGCGGCCATCAGCCAGATAAACACCGGTGTACCGATGGCCGCGGTGAGTACGCCCGGCGGGATCTCAATTTGTGCGACGCTGCGCCCGATTGTGTCGACCGCCACCATGAAGGTGCCACCAACAAGAACCGCCAGCGGCAACAGACGTGAAAATTCAGCGCCGACCAACAATCTCACCGCGTGCGGCACGACTAATCCGACCCAGCCAATGATGCCGCAGATGGAAACCGCCGCCGCAGTCATCAATGTCGCCGCGACAATCACCACCAGCCGCAATCGTCCAACATTCAGACCGAGCGCACGTGCGTCATCGTCCGGCAGCGCCAGTAGATTGATCCGCCAGCGCAACAACACCAACGGCAACAGTGATGCCAGCATGATGGGCATCGCCACCGCCAGATCCGACTTGGAAATACTGGCAAAGCTGCCCAGCAGCCAATAGGTGATGGCCGGCAATTGGTTGTAAGGATCTGCGAGGTATTTGGTCAATGCGATACCCGAGCCCAACAATGAACCAACAACGATACCCGCGAGCACCAGCGTTAATACCGGGTCATGCCCGCGGATGCGGTCACCGATCAAATAAATCGTGGCAACGGCGGTGAGCCCGCCGACAAACGCCATGCCCTGGATGGCGATGATGGGCAGGCCCAGAAAAATGCCCAACACCGCACCCAGCGCCGCGCCGCTGGAAACGCCCAAGATATCCGGTGAAACCAGCGGATTGCGAAACAGGTTTTGATAGGCGGCACCGGCGGCGGCCAGTGCGCCACCAACGATGAAGGCGGCAACAATACGCGGGCCGCGAATATTAAACAAAACAATATCAGCGTTTTCAGGTGCGTTTGCAGAACCGCCAAACAACTTGGCGGATACAAGCGACATCAACTCAGCCGGGCTGATTGGAAACCGGCCGATCGACAGCGCCAACACGAGTACACCCACCGCCAAGCTGAGCATGACGATGTAGGTAGTGGATATGCGGACATGCCTGCGGTATCGATGCTGCCCGGCATTTTCAAGTTCAGCCAAATGGACTCGCGCGGAGAAATTTATCGTGATTGCGTTGCATGCATATGCTATTTTGGCATCACACCAGGCTCGGCAAGAAGTTTGGCAATCTGCTCCGGCGTTGGTGCTTGTTGGTAAAGCAAGCCGTACACGATGGCGACCTCCTTGCCGAGATCGTACTTGAAGGTGTCTGGATACAATATGTTGGCCAACCACTTCAGACCGATCAGGCGGTTTGCGCCCGGCGGAAAATCAAACCAGCCGAAGGGCAGGTTGGGCGACAGGAAAACCCTCTTGTTGCGTACCGCGCGGATGGGTTGCCATTCGGCGCGCGTCCAAACTTCGCGATAGAACACCGGATCATTGGTGATAATGGTCGGCGGGTTCCACAAAACCACCTGCTCGAAGCCAACCTGGGCGAGATTGCCGACGCCAGGCGCACCCGGGGCGGAGGCGACATTGCGGGCACCGAGAAATTCCAGCATTTCGACGTTGATGGATCCCGTCAACCCTGTCGTCAAGCCGCTTGGCCCGCGCGCATAAAAAACCTCGGGGCGATTCGCACCCGGAATTACCGCAATACGACTCTTGAGTTCAGTGAATGAAGCATTGACATAGTCAAGCAGCGGCCTGGCGCGCTTGGATTCGCCGAGAACGCGGGCGAGCTTTTCAATTTGCTGTGGCAAGGTATCCAGCCGCCCGTCCAGCAACACGTAGGGAATTTTTGTTTCTTGTGTCACCCGGTCGGCGAGCGAGGCAAAATTGGCATTGACTGAACCGATATCGATGATGATGTCGGGTTTCGCCTTCAACACAATTTCAACGTTTGCCGTATTGCCCCGACCGGTTAATCTACCCAGCTCAGGAAGCTGCGCCAATTTGGAAGGCATAAACGCGGCTTCGTTGGGACGAATTCCGCGCGTCCAGCCCAATAATTTTTCCGGCGCAATCGCCATGATCAGAACTGATGCCGGCGGCCCCGCAGCATAAATACGATCAATTTTGCCGGGCAGCATCACACTGCGACCAGCGTCATCGATAAACAATGTCGTCTGGGCAAGACTGCTTGTCGAAACAACAAAAAATGCAAAGAGTGTGTAAATGCAGCGAACCATCGTTGGCCTTGGCGGTTGGTTAAGACACATGCAAGAATAGCGTTTATGAAAAATGGATCAAAAAAATTCGCCGCCGACGGATGCCACCCACCAGGTTCTGGACTGGTTCCTTATTGACACATAGAGAAATGTTGCCGCCAGAATGTAGAGGCAAATGGCGGTCAGTAGGCTGGAATCGTGATACATCAAATGTCTCAGTGGACCATTTTCCCTGGATGCTGCAGCAGATGCTGCGGCTATAATACCCGACTGGCAAGTCTCGGAGCGATCCATGTTTGAAAACCTGACAGAACGTCTTGCACAAACCCTGCGGCAGCTTGGCGGTAAGGGTCGGTTGACTGACGATAATATCCGCGACACGTTGCGCGAAGTTCGAGTTGCCTTGCTGGAGGCGGATGTAGCTCTGCCCGTAGTGCAGCAGTTGATTTCAAACATCAAGCAGAAGGCGGTAGGACAGGAGATATTAAAAAGCCTCACTCCGGGACAGGTCATGGTCAAGCTCGTTCACGACGAGTTAGTCGGCATCATGGGAGATGAGAACCAGGCTCTGGACCTCAAAGCCCGGCCCCCTGTAGTCATTCTGATGGCAGGGCTGCAAGGGTCGGGCAAAACAACCTCCACGGCAAAACTGGCGCGCTACTTGATGGAGGTAGAAAAGAAGCGTGTCATGGTGGTCAGTTGTGACGTTTACCGTCCTGCCGCTATTGAGCAGTTGAATATGCTGGCAGTGCAGGTTGGGGCGATTTTCCAACCGTCCACCGCTACGGAGCGGCCCACCGACAT
>JANOEV010000553.1:0-4398 GCA_031413695.1 Burkholderiales bacterium | reverse complement strand
TGGCGCCCTTTTTCAGGGTAAATTGACAGATTGAAAGTGGCTTGGTTGGTTGGCCCATACATTATTTTGTTACCCAACTCTTTTTGACGGCTTCAAGACAGCGGCAAATGCATGTTGTATGAATGCAACATGCGCCTATCGGCAACCTGTTTTTACCCCTATTTGCTTGAGAGAGAGGGGTATTTTTGGCAAACTGTCGGGAGCTTCTCGAAGAATTCATGCGGAGGAGTCGTATCGGCGCGCCTGAATCGATAGTTTTGGTCAGCTTTGCGCTCGGTGACATCTCTGGCCCAAGAGGTTTGAGTTAATTGCAACAAATAGAAATCCAATAGCCTTACCGTTAAACCAAAGGAGATTTTTGATGAATAAAAAATTGATCGCACTTGCAGTTGCTGCCGCCACGGTGGCGCCAGTTGCAATGGCGCAAACCGCCAACCCCGTCACGCTTTATGGCCGCGTCTATGTGATGTTTGAAAACGTCAAGGCCGACGGCGGCACGGCCGCACCTGTCAGCAGCCGTAACCGCGTTAACAACAACGGCGCGTCGTTGCTCGGCGTTCGTGGTACTGAAGATTTGGGCGGCGGCTTAAAGGCCTTTTTCCAACTCGAAACCGAATTCCGTCCAGACCAGAGCGATACAACCTTTGGTAACCGCAACAGTGGCGTCGGCCTGCAAGGCGATTTTGGCTCGGTATTGCTGGGTCGTTGGGATCTGCCATTCAAATTGGCCGCTGCAAAATATGACGTATTCGGTGACACCACCCTCGCCGGCTACACCTCGGTCATGAGCGACCGCGGTCAGTTCAGCCGCCGCGACCAAAACGTTGCGCAATATTGGTCACCAAACTTCTCCGGTTTCCAGGGACGTTTGAGCTACACCGCCAATGAAGGTAAGACAGCGACCGCTAACCCGGTTATTACCTCCATGAACCTGACTTATGATCAAGGCCCGATTTCGTTATCGTACGGTTACGAAAAGCATAAGGATATCTTCAAGAACTACACCGGCGCATCAGCAAGCGTCGCCGGCGGTCAGGAGACAGGCCAGACGTTTGGCGGATCCGTAACATTTGGTCCGGTGCGTGCAGCTGCCTTGATCCAGCGCTTCCAAAAAGCTGGCGGCGGTACAACGGTGACCTCCGATCAGAAATCGCAGATGTTTAATTTGTTGTACACCGCGGGCAAGAACCAATTTGCATTCCAAATGCAGCGTTCGAAAGCCGGCGCGACACGTGCAACTTCTGCGACTGTCGTGACCGAGCCGGATTCGAAAGCGAACTCGGTTGGTTATTTCTATAACTTCTCGCGCCGCACGTCGTTGATCGCGGTTTACACACAGACCAAGAACAACGTTGCCGGTTTGGGTAACTTTGGTGCCAATACATTGGCCATCGCCGCTGATCAAGACCCGCGTGGTTTTGCCGTTGGTTTCCGCCATACGTTCTAAATTCAACGACTACTGTTGAATGTTTTGACAAGCGGGCACCTTCGGGTGCCCGTTTTGTTTGTACAATTACGCCATGTTGAATCTTGTTGATCGATTGATAGACCAGCTCGACGCAGGGCTGCGGACGGTGTTTGCTGTTGCGCCGGCCAGTCGGCCCACGCCACGTCCTGTGGCGGGAACTGATGGCGGTTCTTTCGCCGCCAATCACAGTGGCGCAGCGGAAAGCGTGCGCTTGATGCGGGTTAACCATGTTGGCGAAGTGTGCGCCCAGGCTCTGTATCAAGGGCAACTGCTGGTGGCGCGTGATGAAGGGACCAAACGGGTGCTCGAGGATGCGGCACGTGAAGAGCGCGACCATCTCGCGTGGTGCGCGGTTCGAATCAACGAATTGGGTGGGCGGACCAGTTTGCTCAGCCCATTGTTTTACGCCGGTGCATGGAGTTTGGGTTTGGTGTCCGGACTTGCAGGGGACAAATGGAGCATGGGCTTCCTGGTTGAAACCGAGCGTCAGGTCGAGGCGCATCTCGATACACACCTTGAAAAACTGCCGGAAAGCGACCTTCGTAGCCGCGCCATCGTCGCGCAAATGCGCGCTGATGAGATTGCCCATGGTGACAGTGGCGAGGCGCATGGCGGCATCCCACTTCCACCGCCTTTTAAGGCGGCGATGCGCGCATCGTCGAAAATAATGACCACCACCACTTATTGGGTGTGAAGGGTACTTCAGTGATTGGATTGGCGCGGTTGCTGACGTTGTTGTACGGCTCAGGCGGCAACGGCAACAATTTCAAAGTCATGGGTCACATTTGCCGTTTTGGCCAACATGGCCGACGCAGAACAATAGACATCAGCAGATAATTGAATCGCCCGCCCGACTTTGACCGGGTCGAGAGCCACACCGGTAACGACAAAATGGAAGTGTATGCGAGTAAACACTTTCGGGTCTGATGCTGCTCTATCTGCATTTAGTTCAACAAAACAATCAGTGACGGTTTGCCTGGATTTCTTGAGGATCAGCATCACGTCGATCGCACTACACGCGCCAGTGCCCGCCAAGACCGTTTCCATCGGCCGCGCGCCCAGGTTTTCACCGCCCACGTCGGGTGAACCATCCATGATGATTTGATGACCTGATTCGGTTTGGGCTTGAAATGCAACGTTTTTAAGCCAATTGACGCGTATTTTCATGTTGGTTTGCCGAGTTTTGCGGGTTTGTGGGCAAGTATAGCCGGGCAAATCACCGGTTTGCCCGGTCTGCTGACCACAGCATGTCTAAAAACCAAAGTTGACGGCATGGCATTGAATACATTAGAATTTCAGGTTCTGCTAATCGTTCGCCCCGAACCTGACGAGTGAGCGTTTTTTATTTGCGTTTTTCTGCGACGGAACCGCGGAATAAACCTTATAAGCCAAAAACCTCAACAGCCGAAACCGAAATTTAAGTGAGTAAATTATGAAAACCTTTTCCGCCAAACCGCACGAAGTCGTTCACGGTTGGTTACACGTTGATGCAACCGACAAAGTGCTTGGCCGCCTGGCCGCTGAAGTTGCATTGCGTTTGCGTGGCAAGCACAAGCCTGAATACACACCACACGTTGACACAGGCGACTTTATCATCGTCACCAATGTTGAAAAATTGCGCGTGACAGGCAACAAAGCTGAAGACAAGATCTATTACCGTCATACCGGCTATCCCGGTGGTATTTACGAGACCAACTTCAACAAGATGCAAGAAAAACACCCCGAGCGCGTGCTTGAAAAAGCCGTCAAGGGAATGTTGCCCAAGGGCCCGCTTGGCTATGCAATGATCAAGAAGTTGAAAGTTTATGCTGGCAGCGCGCATCCGCATGCTGCACAGCAACCCAAAGAACTCACGATTTAAGGAACCCGAAAATGGTCGGTAAATATCACTATGGAACGGGTCGCCGCAAAAGCGCGGTCGCACGTGTTTTCATCAAACCCGGCAAGGGCCAGATCATTGTCAACGATAAAGCGCTTGATATCTATTTTTCACGCGAAACAGGCCGCATGATTGTTCGCCAGCCGTTAGAACTGACGGGCAATACCGACAGTTTTGACATCATGGTAAACGTATTTGGTGGTGGTGAATCCGGTCAAGCTGGCGCCGTGCGTCACGGGATAACCCGTGCGTTGATCGACTACGACGCAAATTTGAAGCCGCAGCTTTCCAAAGCGGGGTTTGTTACCCGTGATGCACGCGAAGTTGAGCGTAAAAAAGTTGGTTTCCACAAAGCCCGGCGTCGCAAGCAGTTCTCGAAACGCTAAAAGACGTCAGGCGACACGCGTCCGAACATGCAAAAAGCCGCCTCACGCGGCTTTTTGCACGTTTTGGCGGCGAAGGTTATGTCGTTCTGCGGTGACATTGCCGCCACTGCGCCGCATCCAAAGAATGACGTTGGAACGCAAGTGGATCCGATTGTGAACCTGGAAATGCACCCGATTAACCACTAAAAAAGCCAGTGAATGCTTAGTGAATTCAAATTGCGTGGATCGTGGCGGAAAATTCGCTCAAAGATCGGTATCCGGTCGGAGCGGCTGGCGATTCGTTCGCACGTGCCCTGGTACATCAAGGTTGGTGGGTATGGTGTTGCGATGGGCGTCGCAGGCGCGATTGCATGGGTAATCGTTGATAACAGCTATCGTATTACCGGCTTTAGTCGTGAAGAGGCAAAGGCGCAAATTGATGCGTTGAATGTTGAGAACACCAAACTCAAGCAAAGTTACGACGCGACAAAGTCTGCGCTTAACGAAAAGGAAAGCAAGTTAAAGGTTGAAACATCGGCCCAGGCGGAACTGACAAAAAATCTTGGGCAATTGCAGGAAGAAAATGCCAGCCTGAAAGAGGATCTTGGTTTTCTTCGTAATGTGATGTCGTCCGGGAGCGTGCCGGATGGCCTGGCGATCCAAAATTTCAAGGTTGAGGCGGATGC
>JANOEV010000552.1:0-3561 GCA_031413695.1 Burkholderiales bacterium | reverse complement strand
AGGTAGTGAGCTCCCAGTTGGACGAAACCGTCGAAGTTGCCGGGCCGGCGCGTGGAAAGCGGAGGGCTCGCGCATGTTTATCGACCCCAAACAGACGCCGTCGGTTGAGCTGCTGATCCGCGGCATGATTGTGCAAAGCGGCAACGACGCCTCGATCGCCTTGGCTGAAGCGGTGGCGGGGTCTGAAGATGTATTTGCACAGCTAATGAACAAACAAGCCGAAAAACTCGGCATGAAAAACAGCAAGTTCCTCAACGCCACCGGGTTACCGAATATGCAGCACTATTCGACCGCCGAGGATTTGCTGCTGCTGTCAAACGCATTGATCCGCGATTTCCCCGTCGAGTTTGCGTATTACAAGGAACGTGAATTCACGCACAACAAAATCACCCAGCCCAATCGCAACCGCCTGCTGCTGCTCGACCCGACGGTTGACGGCCTCAAGACCGGCCACACCGACGCCGCCGGTTATTGTCTGATCGCCACCGCCAGACGCACCCTGCCCGGCGCCACCGGCAGTGAGCGGCGGCTGATTTCGGTGGTTCTCGGCACCACGTCGGACGCGGCGCGCACCCAGGAAAGCCAGAAGCTGTTGAACTATGGCTACCAAATGTTTGATGCGCAGCGCCTCTACAAAAAGGGCGAAACGATTGCCACGCCGGCGATCTTTAAGGGCGAACAAAACACCGTCAAACTGGGCTTTGATCGCGACATCTGGCTGACCCTGCCGAAGGACAGATTCACCGGCCTCAAAGCCACCCTGACCACCACGCAACCGCTGCTGGCACCGCTGCAAGCCGGGCAGAAAGCAGGGATAATGAATTTGACACGCGATGGCAAACCCGTCGCCGACATCCCGGTGGTGGCGCTAGAAGAGGTCAAAGTGGCCGGGTTCCTCGGCCGCGGCTGGGATGCCATCCGCTTGTTATTTGCCAAATAACCATCAGGGGTTTTGCATGTCCACGCCTCAGCCCGCACCACTTTGTCTGCCGACGGTTTATCTCAACGGCGAATACATGCCGATTGAGGAGGCCAAAATTTCACCGCTCGACCGCGGTTTTATTTTTGGTGACGGCGTCTACGAGGTGATTCCGTATTACAACGGTCGCGGCCTGCGTGCGCGTGAGCATCTGGTGCGGCTGCAGCGCTCGATGGACGCGCTTTACTTGACCAACCCGTATTCGATCGAACAATGGGAATCGGTCATCGGCGGATTGATCGCCAAAAACGGCGGCGGCAATGTTGGTGTCTATATTCAGGTCACGCGTGGCGTTGCCAAACGCGATTTTCCACCGCCACAGGGGCTCACGCCGACCGTGTTTCTGATGGTTAACCCGTTGCCAACGCCAAAACCGGAGATCTACGCCAACGGCATTGCCGGTATGTCGATTGACGACTCGCGCTGGTTGCGCTGCCAGATCAAATCAACCGCATTGCTGGGCGCGGTGCTGCTCAAACACGAATCAAACATGGATGGTGGTGACGAGGCCGTCATGTTTCGCGAAGGTTATTTGACCGAATCGACCGCCTCCAATATCGCGGTGGTCAAAAACGGCGTGATCCTGTGTCCGCCGATGGACAACCTGATTCTGGGCGGGATCACCTATGTGTTGATGATTGAGCTGGCGCAAAAGGCCGGGCTATCGCTTGAGATTCGCCGCGTATCACGTCGTGAAGTTGAAACCGCCGATGAGCTGTGGATATTATCGTCGACCAAAGAGGTGGTGCCGATTGTCACGCTCGACAAGCGCCCGGTTGGACACGGCGCCGGCGCCGGCAAGCCCGGGCCGATGTTCAAAAAAATGTACCAACTGTTTCAAGATTACAAACGTGACCTGCCGGCGGCGCCGGACCTGCTTGCGGCGGCAGAATAACGATTTCGAGATACGGCATGAATGATCGACCCAAGAATATTGGTGAAGGCGAAGAAACGCTGTTGACGTTTCCGACATTTTTTCCGATCAAGGCGATGGGCCGCATCAAGGCCACTGACAGCCAGCCGGCCAATATTGATTTTGCCCAGACGGTGCTGGACGTCGTCAAAAAACATGCGCCGGACTTTGACGCCAACAGCCTCGAAATGCGCCCGTCGAAAAACGGCAATTTTGTTTCGGTCACCGCCACCATCAACGCCACCTCAAAAGCGCAGATTGACGCGATTTACCTCGAACTGACCGCCAACCCCGACGTATTGATGGCGCTTTGATCGGCCGTTAATGTCGCAACTCATCGTCAAGCACCTTGGTCTGGTCGACTACGCCGCCACGTTTGACGCCATGCGTGCGCACAACCGCGCATCAACCGACTCAACACCCGACGAAATCTGGTTGCTCGAACATGCGCCGGTGTTCACACAGGGGCTGGCCGGCAAAGCCGAACACTTGCGTGATGCCGGCAACATTCCGGTGGTCAAGATCGACCGCGGTGGGCAGGTGACCTATCACGGGCCCGGGCAGCTGGTGGTCTATCTGTTGCTCAACATGCACGCACAACGTATTGCCGCGCTGGGCGGCAAGCGCGGGTATGGCGTCAAAAGCCTTGTGAACCGAATAGAGCAATCATTGATCGATTTGCTTGCAGAATACGGTGTCGACGGCGTGCGGCAGGCCGGCATGCCGGGCGTTTATGTGGAACGGCCTGACGGTATTGCCAAAATCGCCGCCATCGGGCTGCGGGTCGCCAATCACGCCACGTATCATGGCTTGGCGTTGAACATTGATATGGATCTGGCACCGTTTGCGCGCATCAACCCCTGCGGTTATGCGGGTTTGGCCGTGACACAGATGCGCGAACTTGGTATCCCCGATAAAATGGACACGATTGCAGCAAAACTGGTTGGGCATTTGAAAGCAAATTTTTATGGCTGAAGCAGGCGTCAAGGAAAAATCCGGGCTCAAGACCGCACGCATCCCGATCAAGGTGGTGTCGGATGCGCCGCGTTTAAAAAAGCCCGAGTGGATTCGTGTCAAGGCGGGCTCGACGTCGTCGCGCTTCTACGAGATCAAAGAAATCCTGCGCGAGGCGAAATTACACAGCGTGTGTGAAGAAGCGTCGTGCCCGAACATCGGTGAATGTTTTGGCAAGGGCACCGCCACCTTCATGATCATGGGCGATCTGTGCACACGTCGCTGCCCGTTTTGTGACGTCGGCCACGGCCGGCCGTTGCCGTTGGACCAAGACGAGCCGCGCCACCTGGCCGAGACCATCGCCAAGCTCAAACTCAAGTACGTGGTGATCACCAGCGTCGATCGTGACGATTTGCGTGACGGTGGCGCCGGGCATTTTGTTGAATGCATCCGCCAAACCCGCGCACTCTCGCCCACCACACAGATCGAAATTCTCACGCCGGATTTCCGTGGTCGGTTGGATCGCTCACTCGGCATTCTGCGTGAAGCCCCGCCCGATGTGATGAACCACAACCTCGAAACGGTACCGCGTTTGTATAAACAAGCACGGCCCGGTTCCGACTATGCACACTCATTGAAGTTGTTGAAGGACTTCAAAGCTGAACATACCAATGTGCCAACCAAGAGTGGGCTCATGGTCGGCCTCGGCGAGACC
>JANOEV010000551.1:0-2007 GCA_031413695.1 Burkholderiales bacterium | reverse complement strand
TATGAATACAACGTCGATGTCACCCGCCGGGTGGTCGATATGGCACACATGATCGGCGTGTCGGTCGAGGGTGAGTTGGGCTGTCTGGGCTCGCTGGAAACGATGAAGGGCGACAAGGAAGACGGCCACGGCACCGACTCGACCATGACGCGAGATCAACTCTTGACCGACCCGGATGAAGCGGCTGACTTTGTCAAAAATACCGGGGTTGACGCGTTGGCGATCGCCATCGGCACCTCACACGGGGCGTATAAATTCACCCGCAAGCCAACCGGCGACATTCTCGCCATCGATCGCATCAAGGCCATCCACGTGCGTATTCCGAACACACATTTGGTGATGCACGGTTCATCCAGCGTGCCGCAGGAGTTGCTCGAAATCATCCGTGCCAATGGCGGCGAGATGAAAGAAACCTACGGCGTCCCTGTCGAAGAAATTCAAGAAGGCATCAAACACGGCGTACGAAAAATTAATATCGATACCGATATCCGCCTGGCAATGACCGCCGCCGTTCGCAAATTTCTCAACGAAAATAAATCACACTTTGATCCACGCGACTATTTGAAGCCGGCGCGTGCGGCCGCCAAAGACATTTGCAAATTGCGTTATCAGCAGTTTAATTGCGCCGGCCAGGCGTCAAAGATCAAACCCATCACCCTCTCCAAGATGGCGGATCGCTACGCAAAAGGCGAGTTGAAGCAGGTTGTGAACTGATGGCCGAAGCGGCCGCTGTTGTGGCTGGGGAAGCGCATACCAACGCACAAGCGGCTGCGGATGTGGTGCCTTTGGCGCCATTGCTCGCGGCTTGCCGCAACTGCGGCTACTCGTTCAGCGGATTTACCGCGCCGCAACCAAAGTTCTGTCCACAGTGCGGGCAAGATACCCATCCTCATGCGCCATCGTTTTGGGCGTTTGTGCACGAATTTATCACTCACTACGTTGCACTAGAAGGTAAGTTGTGGAAGACGCTCGGCTTGCTCTTTCTTCTCCCCGGACAACTCACCCGACATTACAGTGCAGGCCGTAAGCTGCAATACGTTGCGCCTCTGCGACTCTATATCACCGCCAGTTTTTTGTTTTTTTTGGTCGTCAAGGTGGCGGGGTTTGGCAATATCGTGACCACGACTTCAACAACCACAACACCCGATGCGCAATCCGCCACACAATCGGCAGGGTCCTCGACCGTCGCGATGCCACCAACATTGAAAAAGGGTTTAACGGTTGGCGTTAACGCCAGCGCACCGGCGAATGCTCTGCCCATTCCTAAAGAACTCCTGAACGCGCCAGTGCATACCAACTTCGAATGTAAACCTGACGATTCCGTATGCCTTTGGCTTGAGGATCACCTCAAGGCAAAGTGGGAGGGCAAGACCAGTGCGGATGCGATCGCTGCGCTAAAAGCGGCGGTGATCTCCAACCTGCCCTTCGCGATGTTCTTTATGTTGCCGGTGTTTGCCGGCCTGACCTACTGGTTGTACTGGCGGCGTGGCCTCTATTTTGGCGAACACATGGTCTACGCGATGCATGTGCACGCGTTTGCGTTTTTCACGCTGCTGACAAAGGCGTTCCTGCCGCGTGTGGCTGGTGACATCGTGTTGTCGTTATCGCTGATCTACTATTTCATCGCCATGCAACGATATTTCGGCGGGCGCTGGTGGGCGACAGGTCTGCGTTACGCCTTGGTTGGTACAATTTATCCGGCTCTGCTCGTAATGCTCACCGGCGGCGTGATCATTCTCTCTTGGGCAATCTAAGGTTATGTATCAATCTGACATTCGCTCACTCCCATTAGTCGCGCGCGGCAAAGTGCGCGACATCTATGCTGTTGGCGAAGACAAGTTGTTGTTGGTGACGAGTGATCGCTTGTCGGCATATGACGTCATCTTGCCGACACCGATTCCGCACAAGGGCGAAATCCTCGTTGGCCTCGCCAACTTTTGGTTCGCGAAACTCGCGCACGTTGTGCCAAACCAACTCACGGGAATCGATCCGGAGAGTGTGGTGGCG
>JANOEV010000550.1:0-4141 GCA_031413695.1 Burkholderiales bacterium | reverse complement strand
GGGACTATCTTGAAAAAATCATGTATGTCGACGAAAAACTCTGGCTGCCGGATGATCTGCTGACCAAGGTCGACCGCGCAACCATGGCATATTCGCTCGAGGCGCGGGTGCCGTATCTCGATCACAAGTTTGTTGAATTCGCTGCAAAGCTTGACCCGCAGTTAAAGCAACGGGGCAAAACCACCAAATTCGTTCTGAAAAAACTTGCCGCCAAATACCTGCCGGATGCAATTGTTCACCGCAATAAACAGGGATTCGTCATGCCGTTGTCGCTTTGGTTGGCGGGCGATCTCAAGCCACATGTGGAAGCGGCGCTGGGTATGGACGGATTGATGAAACGCGGATTGTTTCGTGACGGTGCCCTGGATCGCTTGCAAAACGAGCATCGGTCGGGGCGCAGCAACCACGCCGGCCGTATTTGGGCCCTGACCGTGCTTGAGCAATGGTTCCGGCGGTACGAGCCGGACTTCATGTTATGAACGGCGTTTGCCGTCCTGCATTCGTATTTGCGGCCGCGCTTGTTGTGGTTGCCGGACGCGGCAAGGTTTTGCGGGCGCGTTGATGGGCTTTACCATTTCGCAAGCCGCTGCTGCAAATGCCAAACGGATACTCGTGATAAACGTCACGCGAATTGGCGATACCCTGCTGGCGACCCCCGCCATTCGCGCCATTGCCTCGCACTTTCCAAACGCCGAAGTGACCTGTCTGGGGCATCCGGCGCGTTACACCGTGCTTGAAAATCTTCCGTACCTGATCAAAACCGGCAGCATCAGCAAAAAGAGTGCGTGGTTACGCGGCTGGCGGGATGCGTTCACGTCGCCGGAATATGACTATGCGTTTGTATGGGGCGGTGATAGCGCGCTGGTCGAATATGCCTGCCGCAAAGCGGAACACGTCATTGCCGAACAGCAGCGCAGTGAAAGCGTGAACGCCAGACTTGCTTTGGCGTACACGGCACCGCAAAAAAACAGCATTCATGCCGTCGCATGGTTTTTGTCGATGGTGCAGGCGGCCGGCATCGAAGCGGATGGATTCGGGCTCGACTATGCGGTCACCAAGGCCGAGCGTGACGCTGCCGGCGCAAGACTTTACGGCATGTTGGGTGCGTCAAATAACCTGCCCAAGGTTGGCTTTCAAGTCGCCAGTTTTGCCACCAAAGCCTGGCGGGATTGGCCAATCACGCGTTTTATCGAACTGGGGCTGCGCATTGTCCAGCACTATCCGGATGCCCGCTTCGTCTGTTTTGGCGCGCCGCAAGATCAGGCGCGGATCGCCGAACTTGAACGCTCATTGCGCGGACGGGTGCTGAGTTTTGCCGGCCAAACCACACTTCGCGAATCAGCAGCAATCATGTCGCATCTGGATGTGTACGTCGGGGTTGATACAGGACCGACGCACCTCTACGGCGCGCTCAAGAAACCAATGGTGGCGCTCTACCACCCATCGATTCCGAGTGCGCTCTACAAGCCCCTTGATCATCCTGCCTTTGCCGCCGTCGATCACCCGGCGGCCGGGCCGCATTGCCGTGCAGGCATTTCCATGAACGAAATCACCGTTGAGCCGGTCTGGCAGGCGGTAGAACGCGCGCTTGAAGGCGAACCATCAATATCGCCGGGCTTGCCATCGCCGGGAATTGATGCAGGTGTTGCCAGCTGGCCGGGTGACGCCCTGACATCCGCGTAATCTTCGTCCGGTGTGAGGCGTCCAAATTATGACTATGCGTCGATTTCCAGCAGCGTAGCCAGAGCCTGCCTGGCGGTTGCACGTGAAAAATAGCGCTCGATATTGGCAAGCCCGTTGATCCGCAACTGGCTCCACAATTTTTCGTCGGTATTGGCGCGAATCATGGCGTCGGCAAACGCTTCTGCGGAATCGGCGCGCAAGACATCCAGTTCGTCGCGCAGGTACATGCCTTCGACCGACGGTGTGGTGGCGATCACCGGAACGCCATACTGCATGGCGATATTGACCTTGCCTTTTACCCCCGCCCCGTAACGCAATGGCGAAATCGACAGCCGCGCATTGTTGTAGTGTGGCGTGACATCGGGCACAAACCCGGCAATGACAAAATCATCCGCGGCGAATTGCTGCAGGCTTGGCGGTGCGTTACTGCCGATCACGGTGGTGACAATGCCGGCATTCCTGGCGCGCAAAATTGGCAGCACGTTGTCAACGTACCACGTCACGGCATCGAGGTTGGGCGGATGACGAAAGCCGCCGATAAATAACACGCCGCTTCGTTCCAAAAATGACTTTGGCCCGGGCATGTTGACATGAATGATGGAGACAATTTCGACACGTACTGAAGGCGCAATCCCGGCCAATAATTTTTCCTCGACCGGACTCACGACCAGCGTGACATCCGCCTTTTCCATGATGGCGAGTTCCTGCGCCTTCATTCGCAGCGCTGCCGCCCGCATTTGCGCATCATCAACAAGCTCGGCCTCACGCTCCTGCCGCAAAAAATGAAGGTCAACCGTGTCAAAAATAACTCTTGCGCGCGGCGCACTCATTCTTACGGTATCGATGTGCTTTACCGCAACGGTGGCGCGGGACAACAAGATGACCTCATATTCTGCCGCATGACGCTCAAGAAAGCGTGTCACGTTTGATTCAACCGGATGATAAACAACCTCCACACCGAGTGCCTGAATTTGCGAAACATAAGGCTCGCGATATTCGAGGTTGTCGGCCAAGAACGTGACTTTTGCACCCATCTTGGCCATCAAACCAAGCAATTCAAACATGCGCAAGCTTCCGGCATCGTGATCTGGCGTCAGCATGCACGCATCGACCACCAGCACACGTCGTTTGGCATAACGATCACGCTCCAACTGCGGCAACAAGCCATTGATGCGGTGTTTGGCCAGCACGGCACGCCATCTGGCCTGAAAGGTCTGTTGGTTGATGACCTGATGTTTCTTGACGCCTTGTGTGACATCGGTCCCTGAACTCTGACCTTCAAAATGCACCACAACCGCACGCGGCTGATAAAAGACCTTCCTGCCCGCCTCACGCACCCTAAACGCCAAATCGGTGTCTTCGTAATAGGCCGGTGCATAACGATCATCAAACCCGCCAAGCTGATTCCAAAATTCCCGCTTGAGCAGCAAACACGCACCAGAGGAGTAATCAACTTCACGCAAATAGTTATACGCCGGTTTGCCGGCATCCTGGTTACGCCCCCAGTTCCATGCGGAGCCGTCACGCCAGACAATTCCGCCGGCTTCCTGCAACCGCCCGTCCGGATAAATCAGTTTTGCGCCAACCATGCCGACATCATCCCGTTCAGACCAGACGTCGCGCATTGCTCTCAGCCAACCAGGTGTGACGATGATGTCATTATTCAGAATCAAGACAAATTCGCCGCGCGCCATGGCCGCCGCCTTGTTGCAATTTTTCAAGAACCCAAGGTTGATATCATTGCGCACCACGGTTATTCCGGTAACGGGTGCAAGTGCGGCGGCTGCGGGTTCCGGCGAACAGTCATCGATCACAATAATCTCGATTGACTCGTCCGCACAGGTTTCCTGAATACTCTTTAGGCATGTATAGGTCATGACGTGTTGACCGTAGACCGGAATGACAATCGAGACCTGCGGCGTCTGGCTGGTGGCAATTGCCAACGGCGCAATTGCATTCTCCTGATTGAATTTGGTTGTCATCGTGGCCGGTGCGTCTTCCCGCCGCACAAATTTCTCATGGACGCGTTTGCCGAGTGCGACGGCGCCCTCCTCCCGCAGAATCTGTTTGGCGACAGCGATCTGGTGCGGCAGCGCCCGGCCGTTATTGGCCGCGTCCCGGCCAAACCACAACAACTGTTTGATGGTGTGGATCAACCATCGCAACGGTGCTGTCAGCTTCCATGAGGTAGAGCCCGTTATTTGGGCATACGCCATTCTCGCCGCATCACGCTCGTGTTCGAGTGTCTCGCGGGTCGTTTCGAGCACATGCATAAATTCGGTCTGGTTTTCGACAATTTGCCGATCCAGTGTTGCAATATGGACATTCAATGACTGATTCAATTCATTGAGTTCATGCGTTACCAACATGAGTTCACGCGTTACCGACATCTCATTTGCCAACGCATCGGTGGCGTCGCCCAGTTCAGCTTCAAGTACCTGCCGGCGTGCCTGCAACG
>JANOEV010000549.1:0-2769 GCA_031413695.1 Burkholderiales bacterium | reverse complement strand
ACATATACTCGTATACACGCACACGCAATCGTAGTTTTGGCCATGCAGTTGCATTTACAAAATATATATATATATATATTAAATATCGCCGTTTACTACTGTACTCGAATGTGCTCGAGCCCATGCCCACCCCACCGCCGTGATGAAGCGAGACCCAAGTCGCCCCGCCGGCGGTGTTTAGAAGGGCATTTAGCAGGGGCCAATCCGAGACGGCATCACTGCCATCACGCATTGCTTCGGTTTCGCGATTTGGCGATGCAACAGAACCGCTGTCAAGATGGTCACGACCAATCACGATTGGCGCGGAAAGCTCCCCGCTTTTAACCATCTCATTAAATGCCAGCCCGGCAAGATGGCGCTCTCCCAATCCAATCCAGCATATTCGCGCCGGCAATCCCTGGAAGGCGATACGCTCCGACGCGAAATCAAGCCAACGGTGCAAATGTGTGTCGTGCGGGAAAAGCGACTTCATGCGTGCGTCAGTCTTGCGAATATCCTCGGGCTCGCCGCTCAATGCCACCCACCGAAACGGTCCTTTGCCCCGGCAAAATAGCGGGCGAATATAGGCGGGGACAAACCCCGGAAAATCAAAGGCATTCTTGACGCCCTGATCAAATGCAACTTGGCGAATGTTGTTACCGTAGTCGACCGTCGGCACACCCATCGCCTGAAAATCCAGCATTGCCTTCACGTGGACTGCACAACTTTTTGCAGCAGCGTCACGAACGGCTGAATGTTGCCGGGTATCCGCTTGTGCAGCGTGCCAACTCTCGACGCTCCAGCCGGCAGGTAGATACCCATTGATCAAATCGTGCGCAGACGTTTGATCGGTAACAAAGTCCGGGCAAAGTCCACCGCGTCGCGCCCGCCTGACCAATTCAGGCAGAATGTCGGCGGCATTGCCGAGCAATCCGATTGATACCACCCGCTTTTCGTCTTTGTAGCGCGCCAACCGTTCCAAAGCATCGTCGAGATTTTCCGCCTGTTCGTCTAGATAGCGGGTCTTTAGCCGAAAATCGATTCGGGATTGCTGGCATTCAATATTGAGTGACGACGCGCCGGCAAAACTTGCCGCCAGCGGTTGGGCGCCGCCCATCCCCCCCAAACCCGCCGTCAATATCCATCGGCCGGAAAGGTCGCCGCCAAAGTGCTGCCGGCCGGCTTCAACAAACGTTTCGTAAGTACCCTGCACGATTCCCTGGCTGCCGATATAGATCCACGAACCCGCCGTCATTTGGCCGTACATCATGAGGCCCTTGCGGTCCAACTCATGGAAGTGTTCCCAGGTTGCCCACTTTGGAACCAGGTTTGAATTCGCAATCAATACCCGCGGTGCGTCGGCATGGGTCCGAAACACCCCCACCGGTTTGCCTGACTGGACCAGCAGGGTTTCGTCCTCCTTCAGCGTTTCAAGGCTGTGCATGATGCCCTCGAAGCAAGCCCAATCCCGCGCCGCTTTTCCGATCCCGCCATAAACAACCAGCGCCTCGGGATTTTCAGCAACCTCTGGATCGAGATTGTTTTGGAACATTCGGTAGGCAGCCTCGATCAGCCAATTGGCACACGTCAACGTCGCTCCCCGCGGTGCGCGGACGACTCTTGGTTTCGCGATGCGTTTTGGTACTGACAAATCGGACATTTGAGCCTTGGATAAAAGCTGGTCGATTGACTTAACTGAACTTGACTGTACTTGACTATACAAGTAAATGCAACTAGTATTCTTGCATGAGGCAAATTGATGACCACGTGTCGGCCACTTCTCTCCCGCTTGCACATTACGCACGAATCAAACAATTCCTTAAGGAGGGGCTTGCCAACGAGGTGTGGCTGCCGGGCGCGATCATGCCGTCGGAAACCGAACTTGCCGCACAATTTGGCGTAAGCCGCGTAACCGTCACCCGCGCGCTGCGTGAGCTGCAATCGGACGGGCTGGTCAATCGCCTGCAAGGGGTGGGCACGTTCGCGGCACACTTGTTTCGCGTGTCGTCCAGCCTCACCATTCGGGATCTGCATGCGGAAATCATCAGTCGCGGGCACCGGCACCACGCCGAAGTACATATCGCCAAGCGCGAGCGCGCGACTTCCGCCGTTGCGGCCAAACTGGGGTTATCCGTTGGTGAACTTGTATTTCACACCATGATTGTTCATTTTGAGAACAACGTACCGCTTCAATGTGAGGATCGTTTTGTGAATCCCGCGTGCGCGCCCGAATATCTCAATGTGGACTTCACCCAAATCACCCCGACACATTATCTGCTGCAGGTTGCACCCCTGTGGGAAGCGCAGTATTCAATTGAAGCAAGCGCACCGACGGCTCAGGAAGCAAGGTTGCTCAATATCCGGCCCGGCGATCCCTGCCTGGTGATTACGCGCGGCACAGAACGGGGTGGCATTGCGATAACCAACGCTCGGCTAGTACACCCGGGATCGCGTTATATGTTGAACGGAAAATTTAAACCCTAGTTGATTCGAAACAGCCGTAAATCACGCAATCAGCAAACATGCCGACAAGTAAATATTGTCGGATTAAGCCCGCAGATGAATACCAAGTCATTGTTCGAGCAAGTGAAGTTAGTGCACCTTAAAAGACACCCACTAAATTGACAAAAGGAACTGAACATGAACATCGCCGCCGCCTTAACTGCCGCAGTCTTCGCTTTTTCAACCGTCGCCATCGCCGCGGATAAGGCCGCCCCGGCCAATACTGCCGCCGGTCAAAAATCTGCGCCAAAAACAAAGCCGAAAATCCTTGATAAGCATGTCATCGCC
>JANOEV010000548.1:0-6502 GCA_031413695.1 Burkholderiales bacterium | reverse complement strand
GGTCGCATCGGCGTTGGCCGCGTGCGTCGCGGCAAGGTGCGTGGCGCACAAGATGTGATGCTGATGGCCAACGGCACCCAGAAAAAAGCCCGCGTCAACATGGTGCAGGGTTTTCAGGGGTTGAATAAAGTCGCGCTCGATGTCGCCGAAGCCGGTGAAATCGTCTTGATCACCGGTATCGACGATTTGTCGATCGGCTGCACCATTGCCGACATCGAAAAGCCGGAAGCATTGCCGACCATGGGTGTGGACGAGCCAACATTGACCATGAATTTCATGGTCAACACCTCGCCGCTGGCCGGGCAGGAAGGCAAATTTGTCACCAGCCGTCAGATCCGCGAGCGTCTGGATAAAGAATTGTTGGTCAACGTTGCGCTCAAGGTTGAAGAAACCGAAGACACCGACGTGTTTCGTGTGTCCGGTCGTGGTGAATTGCACCTGACCATCCTGCTTGAGACCATGCGCCGTGAAGGTTTTGAAATGGCGGTCGGCAAGCCGATGGTGGTTTACAAAGAAATTGACGGCGTGAAATGTGAGCCAATCGAAATGCTCACAGTTGACGTTGAAGACACCCACCAGGGTGTGGTCATGGAAGCGCTTGGCGCACGTCGTGCCGATTTGATCGACATGGTACCGGACGGTCGTGGTCGGGTACGCCTCGACTACCGTATCCCGGCGCGTGGTCTGATCGGTTTCCAAACAGATTTCATGAACATGACGCGCGGTACCGGCTTGAAGAGCAACGTGTTCGACGAATACGCGCCTTTGCGTGGTGATATCGCCTCACGCCGCAACGGCGTGCTGATTTCAGCCGAGAAGGGCGACGCCGTCGCGTACGCGCTGTGGAAGTTGCAGGATCGTGGCCGCATGATTGTTTCGCCGGGCGACCGTTTGTACGAAGGCATGGTGATTGGTTTGCACAGTCGCGACAACGATCTGGTAGTCAACCCGATCAAGGGCAAGCAGCTGACCAACGTGCGCTCATCCGGCACCGACGAAGCCGTGGCATTGGTGCCGCCGATCCAGATCACGCTCGAGTCGGCCATTGAAATGATCGAGGACGACGAGTTGGTTGAAATCACACCAAAAACGATCCGTATCCGCAAACGTTTCTTGCTTGAGCACGAGCGCAAGCGGGCGTCACGCGAAGCGGCGTAGTTACAACGCTTCACTGTCTGAACAAAAATAGCCCCGTTACCGGGGCTATTTTTTTATGCGGGGCCTGACCAAAGTGCAATCGACAAACACCAGTAAGGGCGGGTGTTTCCAGTCAGTTTTACCTGAAAACACCCGCCAAATGGCGAGTTTGCCGGCAAGAAAAAAGCCGCACGAAAAATCGTGCGGCTTTGTTGAGGCATCGCGTCAACTGGCGTTGCTAGCCTTTTAAGTGTTTTTCCAGGAACGCCAAAATACGTTCATAAGCTTCGAGCGTATTTTTCTTCTTTGAAAAGCCGTGACCTTCGTCGGCAAACACAACATAGTCAACCGGCACGTTGTTCTTTTTGACCGCCGCAACAATGTCGTCACTTTCTGCCTTGATCACGCGTGGATCGTTTGCACCCTGAATGACGATCATCGGCTTGCGAATTTCTTTTGCATGGAATAGTGGCGACGTGGCGATCAGGAAATCGCGGTCTTTGACGGGGTCGCCAATTTCTTCATAGAGTGCTTTACGTTGTGCTTCCCAGTATGGCGGGATGCTTTCCAATGTGCGGATCCAATTGGTGACACCAAAAATATTCACGCCCACCTTAAAGGCTTCCGGACGAAACGCGAGTGCTGACGCCACCATGTAGCCGCCATAGCTGCCACCCATGATTGCGATGCGTTCGTGGTCAATGTAGTCGCGGCTGGCCAACCAGGTCTTCGCTTCAATACAATCCCACAGCGGCTCGCGGCCGTGTTTCTTGTCGTCTGCGGCAAAAAAGGTCTTGCCGTAGCCGCTGCTGCCGCGATTGTTGATATCCAGCACCGCATAGCCGTGGTTGACCAAATGCTGGACCTGCGCACCGTAGCCCCGTGTGGCCTGCCCGCCGGGTCCGCCGTGTACCAATAATATGGCGGGTACTTTATTTTTTGCCGAGGCGCCTTTTGGTACGTAGTGAATGCCCGGGATGACCATGCCGTCAAATGACTTGAATCGCACAACGGTCGCGTCGACCAAGTCGTTTGAATTGATCGACTTGGAAAGCGATTGTGTCAGCTGCTTGACCTGGCGTGTCTTGAAGTCATAGGCGAACAGGTTACTCGGGCTGCGATCGCCATTCAGGTAGAACGCCATACGCGCACTGTTTTTGGAGAAAGTCACGCCGCGAATTTCGCCGCCGGGGAGTTTCGGCAGGGCAACCGGCTTTTCGGCTCCATCCTTGCCGACTTCGACCATTCGAATCACCGTGCTTGCATCTTCGTTGATGCCGGTGACGCGATATCGGCCGTCACGCGAGAAATAGGTATACGAAATATCCCAATCGGCTTTCTCGTGGTCGGCAAATGTTTTGGATGCCAGATCAAAGGTGCGGACGCGGCGAAATTCGCCGACTTCATTCGACAGCAAAAACAGTTTCTTCGACGACGGGTCAAATGTTTGTGCTGAAAAACTCACGCTGCCGTCGTGTGGCGTGATGCGTTCGGTGGTGCCTTTGCTGACATCGTGCAGAAAAATATCACTGTCGTTGGTCGTATTGGGCTTGTTGAATGCGATCCATTTTTCGTCGTCGCTGATCGTCGAAGGCTGCAAGCCAACTTCATTCTTAAACAACATTGTTCGTGCGTAGGTTTTGACATCGTGTTTGTAAATGTCGAAAAACTTCGGGTCACGTTCATTGCTGGTGACATAAAAAAACTTGTTGTCTTTTGAAAAGCCATAGAACTGTGTGCGGAATTTTGCGCCGGGCGTCAGGGCTTTTTCGCTGCCGTCGAGCTCACGAACGTAAAGTTTGCTATTTTCGTCGCCGCCGTTGTCCCGCGTATAGACAATCCGGTCATCGTCGGGAAAGTAGGCGACCGAGTAGGTGGAATCTGTGCTCGATTTGGTCAGCGCCTCGGCTTTTCCGCCGGCTGCCGGAATTGCGTAGGCATTAAAGATGCCGCTTTCATTGCTCGAAAACATGATGCGTTTTTCGTCCCCACTGAAGGACGCGCCGCGCATGTTGGTTGTTTCCAGAAATTGGGCTGCGGTATAACGCTTGACCGCCACAGGCTTTGCGGCAGATGCCGTTGGCGCGGCGGATGCGCCGGTGGAAAAGGTCGCAAGGCTGACGGCAACTGTTGGTGCGAAACAAACAGCGGCGGAAATTGCCAAGGCTGTGAAGCGGTTTTTCGTTTTCATGTTGGCCTGGATAGACATAGTGATGTTCCGGATGATTTTTGATCGTTATTACAGCGTGTGGGGTTGGTTGTAAGCGCAATGCCAATATTGCGGGAAAGCGGTGGAAGTCTAACGCCAACAGCCCAACTGCGCGAAAGCGGCCTTGAAGGGCGATATTGGGGGGGCTGGCAGAAGATTAACGATTGGCATGCCGTAAAACAAAGAGGCCACGTGATTGCTCACGTGGCCTTTTGTATTTTTGTTAGTGCTGCAATGCGCCTTCTGGAGTGACGCCGGTGCCAATGTTCAGTTTGGGGCTTCGCGATGCGCCAAGCTGAAATTCACAACGACGCACCCATGTTCGGCCCGCATGCCGTTGCCGGCTGTGGAACACGTCACATTTCACACTGTTTGACAAAGTCGCGGGAGCGGTCAGCGTGATAAACTGAACAATCCAGTTGACGAGATAAGTCGTGAAAAAACAATCAGTTATCGAACTTGCGTTGGTGTCCATGGCGGCATTTGGACTGTTTCTCGGTGTTGCAACCAGCGCGCGCGCGGATGAAGGCATGTGGCCGTTTCACAACCCGCCGGTTGAACAAATCGCCAAAAAATATGGGGTGACCATCACCCCGGCCTGGCTTGAGGCGTTGCGTTTGTCATCGGTGCGGTTTGGCTCGTCCTCGTCGTTTGTTTCTGCCGACGGACTGATTTTGACCAATCATCATGTTGCGGTCAGCTGTGTACAGCGGCTGTCGAGCGCCAACGAAGATTTGGTGCGTGAGGGATTCTTGGCGCGAACCAACGCTGAAGAGCGCACCTGTCCGGGTGCCGAAGCGTCAATGCTGGTCAGCTTTGATGAAATCACCAAACAAGTCGCCGCGGCCGGCGGCAATGCAGGCAAACGGCAGGCCATCATCGACACGACCGAAAAAAAGTGCGCCGACGACACAAAGCTTCGTTGTCAGGTGGTCACGCTATACCGTGGCGGGCAATATTGGTTGTACCGCTACAAGGTTTGGCAGGATGTGCGTTTGGTGTGGGCACCGGAATCGCGCATTGGTGCGTTCGGCGGTGACACCGACAACTTTGTTTATCCGCGCTTTTCGCTCGACGCCTCGTTTGTCCGCGCCTACGACAATGGCAAACCGGTCAAGCCGGCGCACTATTTGAAGCTCGCAAAAGACGGCATCAAGGATGGCGAGGTGATATTTTCCGCGGGCAATCCCGGCTCGACAGATCGTGCGATGACCGCAGCCGAACTGAATTTTTTGCGTCAGCAGGGTTACCCGATTCGCCTGTCAGGTACCACCGGCGCGCGGGAAGCGCTGGTGACATTTGGCAAAACCGGTGCCGAGCAGCAGCGCCGCGCCGACGACCCGTTGCGCGGCATTGAGAACGGTTTGAAAGTGGTGCGTGGCGAAACCAAGGCGCTTGCCGAGGAGCGGCTGCATCAACGCAAACGATCCGATGATGATGAATTGCGCGCGCAGGCAAAGACCCTGATCGCAAAAGGCGAATTCAAATTTTTGCACGGCAACGATCCATGGGCCGCCATTGAAGGCGCGGCAAAAAAGCAGCATCAATATGCGTTCGAGACAACCGCGACAACCTATGCACGCGGCACCTTGTTCGACGCGGCAAATACGGCGGTGTCGATGGTCATGGAGTCCAAACTGCCCGCGGGAGAGCGTCTGCGCGGCTACCGTGATTCGGCCATGTCGCAATTTCGGCGGGGTCTGCTCAGCCCGCGAGTATGGTATCGCGACCTTGAGGAGGTGCGTCTGGCACAAAAAATCCAGGAGGCGATGTCTTATCTCGGGCAGTCGCATCCGTCTGTCGCGCGCATGCTGCAGGGCGAGTCGCCCAAGGCGGCGGCAGCGCGCATCATCAGTCAAACCAAGTTCGATGATGTCGCCGTGCGGCGGGCGTTATTGGACGGCGGTGAAAAAGCGATACAAGAATCCAACGACGCATTGGTAGTGCTGGTGCGTGACTTGTACCCGGCGTGGCGTGGCGTCCGTGAACGCGACCAACGCGAAATCGACGCGGTAAAGGAAGCGGCCCACGACGACATTGCGCGCCTCAAGTTTCAGTTAAAAGGATTGACCGATGCGCCGGATGCAACCGGCACCCTGCGATTCACGTATGGCAAGGTGGCGGGTTTTGACCGGGACGGCATTTTGAATCCATGGGCCACGACTTTTCACGGCCTGTACGAACGCAATCTGGTGTTTGGCAACAAGCCGCCTTTCGAATTGCCGCCGCAGTGGTTGTCGGCAAAAAGCCGGCTCAACCTCGACACACCATATAACTATGTGACCACGCTCGACATTATCGGTGGCAGTTCGGGCTCGCCGGCGGTGAATGCAAAAGGAGAATTGGTCGGCGTCATGTTCGACGGCAATCTGGAAAGTTTTGGCAACCGTTTCCAGTTTCAGGAGCGTACCGCGCGTGCCCTGGCGGTGGATACGCGCGCCGTGGTCGAGGCGCTCAACAAGGTTTACAAGGCGAACGAATTGGTGCGTGAATTAACCGCGCATTGGCCGCGCCCATGAATATTGACGTTGTCTTGTGGTGTCTGCTGCTTGCTGTCGTTATATTGGTCGCGGTGGTGCTGGTGCAACATCACCGCCTGCAATCTTTGTTACGCGATTTGCCGGGCGTGTTGGCCGCCCAACAATCTGCCGAACAGGCGCTGCGGCACCGTGAGATGCTGACCGATCTTGGCGACGGCCTGGCCAAGCAGGGTGACCGGATCGCCCAAAGTCAGGCCGAAGCCGGTGAGCGGTTACGCAGTGCGGTTGCACAAGAATTGACCCTGACGCGCGAGGCGGTCACCAAATTGCAACTCGATCAGGCGCAAAACCTCGCCACTCTCACGCAGAATTTGTCACAAAAGCAGGACGCACTCAAAAGCGAAATGCTCGCGCAGACGCTGGAAAAAATTGCCGAACAAAGCCGTGTGCAAACCGAGGCCATGCAATCAACCATGCGGTTGTTGACCCTGCAGATCAGTGAGCGGGTGGAGCTGCTGACCAAAACCAACGATACCCGTCTGGCCGAAATTTCCGGCAAGGTCACCGAGCAGTTGCTGCAGCGACACCACGTTGGTGGTGAGGCCGTCGAGTTTCTTTTGTGCCTCATCAATGGTGGCGAGACGCGTCATTACATTAACAAACGTCTCGTTGGTTT
>JANOEV010000547.1:0-5911 GCA_031413695.1 Burkholderiales bacterium | reverse complement strand
CGATATCAACAGCCACGACCGGAATGCCCATGCGTTTGGCGGCAGGGTAGATTTCGGACGCCGCGGGCGTCAACAGCGTGACCCGGTGCCCGCGCGTGAGCATGCCTTGCGCCTCGGAGAGAATGCGTATTTCCTGCCCCCCCCAACCAAGTGATGATTCGGTATGCACAACAGCAAGTGGATTCATTCGTTGGCCGGATGGTCGTCGTGGACTTTGGTGTGAGCGGGCTGAAGGCAAATATTGGCGAAGGCACATCGTCCGGCAATTTCGCCGCGCAAAGTTGAACGGAATTACATGTTTGCCGACCGCCGGCTGCAAAATTTCTGCTATCGTAGCCGCAATTCTAGACGAGTAATTACGACGGAGCACGACGATCGCGCCAGCGATGATCCGATTGTGCACAACCAAAAGATGAAAATCGCGCTGATTCGTGCACACTATGACCCATTCGGCGGCGCTGAACGCTTTCTCAATGGGGCGGCTGATGCGATGATCGCCCACGGCGATTTGCCGACCATTGTTACCCGATCATGGCCGGCGCGTGCCAATGCGTCGATTGCCCACCAAATTGTCAATCCGCGCTACCTGACCACGGCCGGACGCGACAGGGGGTTCGCCCGCGCCACGCGTACATTGCTCGACAACGCGCATTTCGATCTGGTGCAGTCGTACGAACGCATCGATTGCTGCGACGTTTTTCACGCGGTTGACGGTGTGCATGCCGAATGGCTTGTCCAGCGCAGACGCATTCAGTCACCGTGGCAGCGCCTCGGCGTGCGGATTAATCCACACCACCGCTATCTACTCGATGCCGAGCGACGTATGTACCATTCGCCCGGACTGCGGGCGGTCATCTGCATTTCGGAAATGGTGAAGCAGGATATCCTCCGCCACTATCAGATTTCGTCGGCGAAATTACACGTGGTCTACGGCCCGATCGACACGACGAGTTTTCATCCGGGGCTACGGGACCTTTACCGCGCGGCGATCCGGCAGCAATACGGCATTGCGATGACCGCGCCGGTGGCAATACACGTCGGCTCGGGATTCGCGCGCAAGGGGGTGGCGGCTTTTCTGCGGGCGACCGCCATGACACCCGGCCTGCACGCGTTTATTGTCGGCCGGGACAAGCGGATGAGCCATTATCAGGCACTCGCCCGCAGCCTGGGCATTGACGGTCGTGTCTTCTTTACCGGCGGCATCGCTGATGTGAAGCCGTACTATGGTGCCAGCGACGTGTTTGTCATGCCGACGATTTATGAGCCGTTTGGGCTTGTTTTTGGTGAAGCAATGGCGTGCGGCCTCCCGGTTGTCGCAAGCACCAAATCAGGCGCGGCGGATTGGATCGAACATGGTCGCGACGGGTTTGTGGTTGATGCGCTTGATCTTTGTGCAATCAGCGCGTCTATTCAGACTGCAATTGCGCAGCCCGAAATCGGTCTGCAGGGCAGGTATGTGGTCGAAGCACGCAGCGTGACGGATGCCGGTGCCGCCTACCGCGCCATCTACAATCAATTGCAGTCCAGGCGGCCATAGCGGATGGGCGACGCACAACGCCGGCAAACAGCCTATTCAACGTAAAATAGCGTTCTGTTGCGGCGGCAGGCCTTGCCCGCCCGACCAAATGAAAAACAGGATGCCGTATGGAAAAAGTGTTGGTGACGGGCGGCGCGGGATTTCTGGGTTCACACCTGTGTGATCGGCTGATTGCCGATGGTTGCGACGTCTTGTGCGTCGACAATTTTTTACGGGCGCAAAATCAAACATTGCGCATCTGTTGAGCCATCCTTATTTCGAGCTGATGCGGCACGACGTCTCGTTTCCGCTTTATGTCGAAGTCGGCAAAATTTATAATCTGGCGTGCCCGGCAAGCCCGATTCATTACCAACACGATCCAGTCCAGACTACCAAGACCAGTGTGCATGGGGCGATCAACATGCTTGGACTTGCCAAGCGTACCGGCGCAACCATTCTTCAGGCGTCGACATCAGAGGTGTACGGTGATCCCGAGGTACATCCGCAGACCGAAGAGTACTGGGGGCGTGTCAACCCGATAGGCCCGCGAAGCTGTTACGACGAGGGGAAGCGCTGCGCCGAAACGCTGTTTTTTGACTACCACCGGCAGCATCAATTGCAGATCAAGGTGGTCAGAATCTTTAATACCTACGGCCCGCGCATGCACCCAAATGACGGACGCGTTGTCAGCAATTTTATCGTCCAGGCGCTGCGCGGCGAAGACATCACGATTTACGGCAACGGTGAGCAAACGCGAAGCTTTTGTTATGTTGACGATCTGATCGACGCGATGCTGCGCATGATGCATACCCCGGCAGGCTTGACCGGTCCGATCAATATCGGTAATCCGAACGAAGTGACCATGCTTGAATTGGCCGAGCGGATTCTTGCACTTACCGGGTCAAAAGCGAAGCTGACGTTTAAACCGCTGCCCGCCGATGACCCGCGCCAGCGTCAGCCGGATATCACGTTGGCGAAACGCCACCTTGATTGGCAGCCTTCTGTTTCGCTTGAAGATGGCCTCAAGGCGACCATCGAGTATTTCAAGCAAACACTTTAGGCACCACTTGCGTCATCAGAGACCAGCGTTGTTGGACATATACGCGGCCTGCCACCCGTTGATTGGCTCGCGGTGAACATTGCCCTTGTCACGGCAGCCTACGATGGGGCCGGCTTGACAGAACGATGTGTTGAAGCGGCAGTCGCCGAAGATGCGGCGCGCGGCGCGGCACTCACGGTCATTTCCCGGCAGTTTTCCGTCGATTCGCGGGGAATAAACGCAGTGCCGCGACACGTACTTCTCGCCCCACGTTTTATCACCAGCACCGGCCGTGATCGTGGTTTTGCCAACTCGGTCGAGCGACACCTTGCCAAATCGGGTTACGATCTGGTGCAGTCCGACCAGCCGGTTGAAGGCTGTGATATTTTTCGTGCGGGTGATGGTGTGCATGCCGAGTGGTTGATCCAGCGTTCGCGCGTGATGGACGGACTCAAACGCCTTGGCGTGCGATTGAATCCCCACCACCGCTATTTTTTGCAAGCCGAACAGGCAATGTTCAATTCACCAACATTGCGCGCGGTGATTTGTCACTCGGCGATGGTCAAGGCCGACATTCAGCGGCATTTTGCAATCGATGAACAAAAGTTACGCGTCATTTTGCCGGGTGTGGACGCGCAAAAATTTCACCCCGGGCTGCGTGATGCGTTCCGGCAGGCCATTCGCCAAAAATTGCGCATCCCAAAGGCGGCACCGGTTGCACTATTTGTCGGCTCGGGTTTTGAACGCAAGGGGCTGGCGGGCTTTTTACTCGGTCTGGCCGATCAATCCGGCTATGCCATGCTGACGCGCGATGCCATCCGTGGCATTGTGGTCGGACACGACAAACATCTGGTGCGTTACCAATCGCTAGCCGACCAGCTAGGTCTGAGCGACCGGGTGGTCTTCACTGGCGGCGTCGACGACGTCAGGCCGTATTACGCCGCCGCCGATGTATTCGTCCTCCCCGTCCTGTATGACCCGCTGCCGAATGCCTGTCTGGAAGCGATGGCGTGCGCGTTACCGGTCGTCACCAGCACGACTTCTGGGGCGGCTGAGTTGATCACCAACGGGGTCGAGGGATTTGTGACCGACGCATTGGATACGCCCGCCATTTCGGACGCAATCGGCCACACACTTGACGATGCCGGCATGGGCGCGCGCGCGCGCGAGCGGGTTGCCGCGCTCACGCCGGCGGCGATGGTCGCCGCCTACAGCGCGCTGTATCGCGAGTTGCTTGGCGTGCCACGCCGATGCCGCAATATCGGCGGCACCACAACAGCAATAGCCACGTAAAATAACCGAATGACATCTGCCGAACCAAAGCCGCAATCCTCGTCCGCGTTGTATCGCCGGCTGCTAGGTTATATAAAGCCTTACCGGTTGGCGTTTGCCGGTGCCGTGGTGGCGATGCTGATCGGCGGGTTGGTCGAGGGATCGGTGGCGCTGTACCTCACCAAGGTCATCAATGAATTATTTGTTGACGGCAACGAACGTTACGCCGCTTATGCCGCGCTCGGCATTGTCATCATCTTTTTTCTGAGCGGGTTGTCGCACTTCATCGCCGGCTATGGCATGCAATGGGTCGGCAACAAAATGATGCTCGATTTGCGCAACCGCATGTTCGAAAAAATCGTGCGGCTGCCGATGGATGGGTTCGACGCGCTGTCCACCGGCACATTGATGTCAAAGGTGACCAATGACGTGATCGGTTTGCAGGCCGCCGCAACCACCGCGCTGAATTCGGTGGTGCGCGGCATTGCCACTCTCACCATGCTGCTGATTACGCTGTTTTATTTGAATTGGAAACTCACGCTCATCATGTTTGTCACGGTGCCGGTCATGGCCATGGTGATCCGGGCATTTGGCAAACGGCTGCGTGAAATCAACCGGCAGGGGCAGTTCGCCCACGCCGCCATCACCGACGTATTGGAAGAAGCGATCCGCGGCCTGAAAGTCATCAAGATTTTTGGCGGTGAAGCGTATGAACGGAAGCGCTTCGACGCCGCCGCAAACGGTATTCGAAATTTGAACATTAAACAACGTGCCGCGGCCGCGGCCGCCACGCCGTTGACCCATTTGGTGGTATCGGCGGCGATTGCGGTCATTGTTTATCTTGCCGCCAGCAAGTCGCTGGGTACCGGCATGGCGGTGGCGGAATTTATCGGCTTCATCACTGCCGCCGGCACATTGATGACGCCAATCAAGGCGTTATCGAGCGTGAATGAACAGATCCAGCGCGGGCTGGCGTCGGCCGAGAGTGTGTTTGGGTTAATTGATGCGCGACCGGAGGTTGATACGGGAACCATTGCGCTGGATCGTGCGCAAGGCGCGCTGCAATTCAACAACGTGTCATTGTTTTATGCCAACAAGCCACGGCCCGCCCTCGACAACGTAAACCTGACAATCGCCCAAGGCGAAACCATTGCGCTGGTCGGACCTTCCGGCGGCGGCAAATCGAGCCTGGTGAATCTGGTGTCGCGTTTTTATAGCCCCACCAGTGGCGGCATCACGCTCGATGGTATTGCCTTGCCGGAATTAAACTTGCACGATTTACGGCGGCAGATGGCGTTGGTCAGTCAGGACGTGGTGTTGTTCAACGACACCATTGCCGCCAACATTGCGTATGGTTGTGAAGAGCGCGTCACACATGAACAAATTGTCGCCGCCGCGCGCATGGCCAATTGCGCTGAGTTTATCGATGCGCTGCCGGGTGCGTACAGCAGCATGATCGGCGAAAACGGCGCCAAACTCTCCGGCGGGCAACGCCAGCGTCTGGCAATCGCACGCGCTTTGCTGAAGGACGCGCCGATCCTGTTGCTTGATGAGGCCACCTCGGCGCTCGATACCGAATCCGAGCGCGCCGTACAAAACGCGTTGGAAACGTTGATGCAGGGCCGCACCACCATTGTTGTTGCGCACCGGCTTTCCACCATCGAAAACGCGTCGCGAATTGTGGTGCTCGAAGCCGGACGTATTGTCGAGGTCGGACCACACCGTGATTTGCTTGCCGCAAATGGGCTCTATGCAAGTTTGTACCGGATGCAGTTTGCCGGGACCTAGGCTGGCTGGGGGCACACAAAATCTTGTATAGAAAGTCTAATATCGGCGGGCATTTTGGGACATAAATGCCGCAAACACCTTGTCATTGCTGGTGTTTGCCAGTTGATTTTTTGTGACCAGTCAGGGTGTGTCTGTGTGTGCCGGTCCGCCATCTTGTGCCGGCCACTGCGTCATCGCCAATAGCATTCCCACCAGCGCGCCGAATAACAGCACGGCGTGGCGCGAGAAAAAATCGTCCGTCATATTGCGTAGAAAAAATCCGCAAACCAGCATCAGACCGCAGGTGGAAATTGCGC
>JANOEV010000546.1:0-4818 GCA_031413695.1 Burkholderiales bacterium | reverse complement strand
GGAAGAACAGGCGGAAGGGTTCGCGATGAAAGTCGGTGAGGCGCGCCCATCGACGCGGGTCTTGCAACATGGTCGAGTTTGCCCGCGTGGCGTGGCGCGGGCAACGCCCGGGTGTGAGAGGGACAGCCGATGAAGTCGTGGCGTCGCTGGTGGGAGATCCTGCCATGTTTGAGTTTTCGATTATCATGGCGGCACGTCTTCAACTTCGAGCCAGGGTGGCCGGGCCACCTTGTCCGAACTGTCGAACAACCGTATCAATGTGAAACGGCCGGCGAGCAGCAGGTCCAGGTCCTGCTTGATCATCGCCGCAGTGATGACCTCGTTGTCACGGTCTGCGACATTTTTTGCGGTGCGGAACGGGGAGTAAGACACCGCACTACGGGACCCAAAATCAGCCGGCAACGGCCGCAGCTTGGGCGCGCTGCCAGGCTGAAGATCAATATCGCGCCCGCACAGTGCAACAAAAAGCACTGGAGACGAATGGATAAGTGTGGAGGGGATCTGCGCATCTTTGGCGTTTATGCGTACCGAAAGACGCGACTATTTACCGCGTTGGTAGACACGTACATAGTCGATTTCCATTGCAACCGGAAAGATCTGCTCGTCGACCGCACCACCAAAGAGGCCGCCGACGGCGATGTTGAGGATCAAGAACTGAGGCGTGTCGAACGGCCATTTTTCTGTTCCGTTGCGCAGGTTTTTATACTCGAAGTGCATAAGGCCGTCGACGCCAAAGCGGATGCGATCTGCCGTCCAGTGCATCTGGTAAGTGTGGAAGGCGCGGCATACATCGGGGATGATGACGGCATCCCCGGTGCCATTTGCACCGTGGCCGGCGCTTGTGTGCACCGTGCTGAACACACGCCCGGGATCGCGGCCAACGTGTTCCATGATATCGAGTTCGCCACCAGCGGGCCACACGCCCGGTGTGTTCAGCATCCAGATCGCCGGCCACGTTCCCTTGCCGCACGGCACCTTCGCGCGCACCTCAAAAAATCCGTAGGTCCAATCGCGTTTGCCGCGCGTGATCAGACGGGATGACGTGTATTTCTGACCGCCATAGTCCGGCGCCTGCGTCAACGATTCCTTGCGCGTGTGGATTGTCAGTCGGCCACCCTGGACAAACGCGTTCTCCTTGCGTGGCCCCGCGTAATACTGCAGCTCCTCGTTGTACCAGCCGGCCTTGTTTCGTTCCGTATCGTATGCCCACTTGTTGGGGTCGGGCAGGCCGTCCGTATTGAACTCATCCGCCCAGACAAGACGATAACCCGAGGGCATTTGCAGTGCGGTTCGGTTTGTGCCGGGTGACGACGTCCCGACCGCCAACGCGCCGGCGGCAATGGCCGCAAGGCATCCAAACGTTAGGAACTGTTTAATCCAATGAGATCGCATTGTTGTTCCTGTCACCCGACTTTACAACCGGTCGCATCAAAACAAATTGCCCACGCCGCATCGGGTTGCAGGCCGACCTGATCACCGGTGCCCAGATGGGCGTGGCCGGCACCAGCCTTGGCATTCACCAGCTCGTCGATGCCCTCGATGCGCAGGTGTAGTATCGATACGTCGCCCAGGTGCTCGGCCAGTTCGACCGTGGCGGCGATGCCTTCGCCGGCAGGGCGCAGGTGAAAATGTTCTGCGCGCAGGCCAACGCGATTCACCCCGGGGGCAGCGGCCGGCGCAAGGCAATCCCAAAGTGCGCGGTGTGATGCAGATGCATCGACTGCCGGGCGCGGGATCAGATTGATGCGCGGTGCACCAAGGAAGCACGCCACAAATTCGTTGGCGGGGTGGTTATACAAATCCATCGGTGCCCCGATTTGTTCGATGCGGCCCTTGTTGAATACGGCGATGCGGTCTCCCATGGTCATCGCCTCGACTTGATCGTGGGTGACATAAACCATGGTCGTGCCCAGTTCCTTGTGCAGGCGCGAAAGCTCGATGCGCATGTTTACGCGTAATGCCGCGTCAAGGTTGGACAACGGTTCGTCAAACAAAAATACCTTGGGCTTGCGCACAATCGCGCGGCCGATCGCCACCCGTTGACGCTGTCCGCCGGACAGTTCCTTTGGGTAGCGCCCCAACAGTTCGGAAATGCGCAGTACTTCCGCCGCCCGTCCGACCTGTTGGTCGCGCTGCGTGCGCGGCATGCCCGCCATGCGCAGCGAGAACCCCATGTTTTCAGCGACCGTCATATGCGGATACAACGCATAACTCTGGAACACCATTGCGGCGCCGCGATCGGCGGGACGCACATCGTTTGCCCGTTGCCCGTCAATCAGCAATTCGCCGGCGGTGATTTCCTCCAGTCCTGCCACCATGCGCAACAGGGTCGATTTGCCGCACCCGGAGGGGCCGACAAATACGAGGAACTCGCCATCATTCACATCCAGATCAATGCCGGAGATTACCTCGACCGCTCCGTAACTCTTGCTGACACCTTTCAGACTAACCTGGCCCATGTCACCCCGCCTTTCTTGTGTCACGCGTCGTGTGGCATTGACGCAGAAATTCGCGGTACCAGATGGCGCTGGCTTTAAGCGTGCGCTTTTGCGTGGCGTAATCCACGTGCACGATACCAAAACGTTTGGCGTAACCACTCGACCACTCAAAATTATCCATCAGACTCCAAACCATGTAGCCCGCCATCGGTACCCCCTGACGTTGCGCGTCAGCCACCGCTGCGATATGGGTCTGGAGATAGTCGGTGCGATCGGCGTCATCGATTTTTCCGGCGGTGATTTGGTCCCTGAACGCGCCGCCATTTTCGGTAATGAATACCGGCGGCAGTTGGTATTCCCGATGTAGCAGCAACAACAGATCGGTCAGACCCTTGGGGTAAATTTCCCATCCCATGTCATTGACCGGCAGGCCGCGTGCCTTTGCATCAAACGGCTCACCGGCGCTGGCCACGTGACGCGAATAATAATTGACACCAAGATAGTCCATCGGCGTGGCGATGTGTGCCATATCCCCGGCCTCGACGATTGGCGCATCCGCACCGAGTTCGTCGAGAATTTCCTGCGGATAAATTCCCTTGAACAGCGGGTCGGTGTACCAGCGTCGTGCACGTGCGTCATCCATGTGCGCCTTCGCCGCATCGGCGGGCGAATCGGTTGCCGGCATCGACGGGGCGAGGTTCAGTACGATGCCCAATTTGGCGCGGCAGCCATCCTCCCTCAAGGCCTGCAGCGCAAGGCCATGGCTGAGCAAAAGATGATGCGCAACCTGCGCAGCCGTTTTGCGGCTTTTTATCCCGGGTGCAAAGTTCCCATTCTCATGCCCGAGCACGGCGATCACCCACGGCTCGTTGTGGGTGGTAATGGCCGCAAGCCGGTCGCCCAAACGGCGCTGCACGCCGCGCGCGTAATCGACAAAGCGGTGCACGGTATCGCGATTCTGCCAGCCACCCTTGTCCTGCAGCGCCTGCGGCAGGTCCCAATGATTCAGCGTGAGATACGGCTGCACGCCACGCGCAAGCAAACCATCAACCATTCGGTCGTAGAAGGCCAGACCTTTTTCATTCCATTCCCCGCTGCCCTGAGGCTGCACGCGCGGCCACGAGACCGAGAAACGATAAGCGTCAACACCCAGTGCGGCAATCAGGTCAAGGTCGCTGTCCAGACGGTGGTAGTGGTCGCAGGCAACGTCGCCGTTGCTTGCGTCGGCGATGGCACCGGGCGCGCGACAGAAGCGGTCCCAAATGGATTCGCCCTTGCCGTCTTCGGTGGCGGCGCCCTCTATTTGAAACGAACTGGTGGCAACGCCCCAGATGAAGTCAGGCGAAAATTGGCGGTGCAGATCGAGTGGGAGGGTCATTGTATGGTCAGAATTGTGGTGTTATTTCACCGCGCCGGCTGTCAGGCCGGAAATGAGTTGACGTGAAGAAATGGCGAATAGGATCAGCAGGGGAATGGTTGCGATGGCCGAGCCGGTCATCAATGCACCCCACTCGGTGTTAAGCGTACTCTGCAGGCTGCGCAGCGCCAGCGGCAGCGTGTAGTTGTCCGCGCTGCGCATCACAATCAGCGGGTTGATAAAGTTGTTCCAGGAGGAAATGAAGGTGATCAGCCCGAGTGTGCCGAGCGCAGGCCTCAACAGCGGCAATACGATTCGCCAATAGATTCCCAATTCACCACAACCGTCCATACGCGCCGCCTCAATCAACTCTTTCGGCACGGCGGTCGACGCGAACTGTCGCATCAGCAGGATGCCGAAGGCGCTGGCCGCACCGGGAATGTAGAGTGCACGGTGCTCATCGATCCAACCAAGTGCGTCCATGATCATGAATGTCGGAATCATGTTCATGAAGGAAGGCAGCAGCATCGTCGCCATCACCAGTGTGAACAGGGTCTTTTTGAAACGAAAATCCATCAGCGCAAACGCATAGCCGGCCATTGAACAAAAAAGCAGGGTGAGTGCCGTGGAGGCCAACGCGACATAAACACTCCAGCCCAGATTGCGCCAGAAAGGCAGCCGCTCGTTGAGGATTTTCAGGTTGTTGAGCAGATCGTCACCAAACCACAGCGGCGGCGGCAGATTAAAAATTTCCGTGCGCGACTGGGTCGCAAAGACAAACATGAAGTAGAACGGCGCCAGCGTGATCAGCGCGCCGACGCAGACAACGGCGTAGGCAGCCCATGGCGCCAATGGTTTTGCGGTGCGCGTCATGCCGAAGCCCCTTTTGGACGGAACGCATGGTTGGTGCCCCACGTGAGCGCCACAACAACGATGAAAAGCAGCCACGACATGGCACTCGCCCCGCCGAAGTCATTAAAGTCGAACGCCATGCGGTAGAGATAGACGGCGGCGGTCATCCCT
>JANOEV010000545.1:0-5126 GCA_031413695.1 Burkholderiales bacterium | reverse complement strand
GCCGCCCGCAACCGTCAATTGCGCCGGCTCTGGGATAGTATTCGTTGATCATGTCTGCCATTGTTCCGCCACCCTACTCAATTGACCGCACCGTACTCGATACGGAAGTCCGGATAGATACCTTTCGTGCGTCCGGCCCGGGTGGCCAGCACGTCAACAAAACCAATTCGGCGATCCGAATTACCCACGCGTCGTCGGGCGTGGTGGTGGTGGCGCAAGACTCCCCTTCACAGTTTCGCAACAAAGAGATTGCCTTTGAGCGGCTGATTGAAAAGCTGGTCAAGAAGAATCACGTCCCCAAAAAGCGACTCGCCACCAAGCCGTCGCGCGCAGCCCGCGAAAAGCGCATCGTTGAGAAAAAGACCCGTGCCGTGGTCAAGACCGCCCGTCGAAAAAAGGTCACAGCGGACGAATGAATTTCATCACCGTCCATCTCGATATCACCGGCCGCGTCCAAGGTGTTGGTTACCGCGAATCCATGCGCATGGTCGCGCAGGCGCTCGACGTCACCGGCTGGGTGCGAAATCTTGCCGATGGCAGCGTCGAAGCGACAGTCTACGGCGAGGAAGCAGCGGTTGAGCGCCTGATCGCATGGTGTCATAACGGCCCGCCGGGCGCGAATGTGCAGTTTGTCAGCGCCAATCTGGTTGAGACCGCCGAAACATTTATCGCATTCTCCAGACTGCCCGACCGGTAAATCACGCGTCAACACGCCGGGGGCATGGCTGTATTTGGGTAAATGGTGCAAAATCAACCGGGCGAATGTGCAACCTGCCGCCCGAGTCGGACACATCGCATCACACTCTCATGAAGTCGCATTCAATTCCAAAAACGATCAGCCGCATTCGAAAAATTGTTTTGCACGAGACCGGGCAGGACCTGTCACGCCATGCGTTGCGTGAAATCGAAGCCGAGCTGGTTTCAACTGACGTCAATAAAAAGAGCGACGAAAACTCTGATTTTCAGGCGCGCGAAGTCACAATTTTGCTGGCCGACCTGCGCGGATTCACCGCACTCGCCGCCGAACACCCGTCCGGTACCGTGATCCAAATGCTCAACCCGGTGTTAATCAGGATGAGTGAAATCATTTTCAAACACGGCGGCACCATCGACAAATTCATGGGTGACGCCATCATGGTTCTGTTCGGCGCGCTCACCAAGCGCGACGACGATGTCGCCCGCGCACTGGCGTGCGCGGTTGAAATGCAGACCAAGATGCACGAACTCAACGGCGAGCACAGGAAGCAGGGGCTGCCGGATCTTTACATGGGCATTGGCATCAATACCGGCGAAGTGATGGCGGGTGTGCTGGGTTCGGACGTCTATTCCGAATACACCGTGATCGGCGACGAGGTTAATCTGGCGTCGCGCATCGAGGCCTTCAGTCTGCGCGGACAGGTGCTGATCAGTGACAGCACCTACGAGCGGTGCCGTGATTTTGTTGAAACGTCCGAACCGATGGTGGTACACGTCAAGGGCAAATCACAAATTGTCAGCGTGCGCGAAGTGCATGGGATTCCCACCAAGGGCCTGCGTGTTCCCCGGCAGGAAATTCGCCGCAGTCATCGCGTCGAGGTATTGCTGCCGTTTTGGTATCAATTGGTCCGCAGCGGTATCGTCCTGCCAGAGCGTCTTTCGGGCACCATTCACGACATTGGTTACCACGGGATTTTGGTCGAGCTGGATGCGCCGCAACCGCCGATGACGGAAATGAAGCTGACCATCGATCTGCCGCACGTTTCATTTGTCGCGCAGGATGTTTACGGCAAGGTTGTTAACGAGAAGACACGCGACGGCACTGTTTTTACCGGAATTGAATTCACCACTGTTCCGCCAGCGGTCAATACCAAGATTCAACTGTTTGTCCAGCTGTTGGTTTTTTCTGACTGATCTTCATTTGTCGCTGTTGGCGGATCTGGCGCGCCCCAGCAAACTGCCCGAACGTATTTGTTGAATCATCGAAGCGACAACGTCAACGCTTTTTCGTCGATCCGGCGGCGCGTTTTCCAGCAGCGCTGGGCCGACGGGATTGTTTGGCCGGCGTTTTTATTGGCGTCGCCGGCATCACGGCCTTCATCCATTGTGCCGGATCAAACGCAGCGGCGAACCGCGCCATATCATCACCGGTCAGAGTACCGAATTCCTGGTTTTGTTCACGCATGGCGGCGAGTGTGTCACGTTGATACTCGAGCGCCTTGACCGACAACTCGACGGCGTTTGCCTGTACCTGCAACCAGCCCAGCACGGTCTGCAATTCGCGGATCTTTTTGTCGATTTCCGCCGGGTCAAACGCCGTGCCCGCCGTTGCCCCCTGCGGCATTGCCGCACCGCCACCCATACCGGTCATTTGCCGCAGCAATTCAAAATAATCGGGTAACGATTCATTCGGCATGGCGGGCTCGACGGTGCAGGCTAGCGGATGTGCTTCTTGATGAAGTCGCGGATCTTTGGGTAAATCATTTCTCGATACTTGCGCCCGGAGAAAATGCCATAGTGCCCGACACCCGGTGCAGTGTAATGTTCGCGGCGGGACGCGGCAACACCGGTACAAAGGGTATGCGCCGCCTCGGTTTGTCCACTGCCGGAAATATCATCCAATTCGCCCTCAATGGTAAACAGCGCCGTTTTGCTGATCGCCGCCGGTTCGACCGGTTCACCCGCCACGACCAGTGTGCCGCGCGCCAGACTCTGCTCCTGAAATACACGCATGATCGTGTCCAGATAATACTCGGCAGGCAAATCCATCACCGCGTTGTACTCATTGTAAAACTTGCGGTGCGCCTCGGCTGATTCACCGTCACCGGCCACCAGATGGTTGTAATAGTCTTGATGCGACTCGAGATGCCGCTCGGGATTCATCGCCACAAATCCGGCGAGCTGCAAAAATCCCGGATAGACACGACGCATGGCACCCGGATATTTCACCGGCACACGCTGGATCACGTTTTGCTCAAACCACCACAGCGGGCGGCGGGTTGCAAAATCGTTCACCGAGGTGGGATTCTTGCTGGTGTCGATCGGGCCGCCCATCATGGTCATGCTTGCGGGCAATTTTTCACCGCGCGATGCCATCAATGAAATACCCGCCAATACCGGCACTGTCGGCTGGCACACTGACACGACGTGAATATTGCCACCGGCGCGTTTTTGCATAAACCGGATGAACTCCTGCACATATGTGGCGTAGTCATCGAAGTGAAACACGCCTTCAGCGAGGCTCACGTCGCGGGCGTCTTTCCAATCCGTGATGGTGACGTCGTGGTCCGGCAACATGGTGCGGACCGTGTCACGCAGCAGTGTGGCGAAATGCCCGGACAGCGGCGCAAAAATCAGCACATGCGGTTCGGCACCGGTGCGATGACGTGCGCCGGCCTTGCGCACTTTGGCGAAATGACGCAATTGGCAGAACGGCTTGTCGAGCAGAACCTGCTCTTCGATATCCACCTGCTGACCGCCGACCTCGACGTGGCCGATACCAAATGGCGGCCGCCCGTAGCGACCGGTTAACCGCAACATCAAGTCAATGCCGGCCACCGCTTTCGGCGCATTGCTGCCGTATGACAGTGGCGAAAAGGGGTTCTGCAACATATCAACACTCGCCTCGGCCCACCAGCGCCAGGGTTCAAGGATGGAACGCTGCATTTCATGGATCTGATAAAGCATTGAAGCGGGCCTTTCAATCAACAGCAATCGGTTGGACGATGTCCATAACAGCCTCATTTTACTGCGGTGCAACATTTTTTGCGACTTCTTGGGCCCCGTTAAGCGTCAATAGAACGCCGGATAGCCCTTTTTTGCCACTCGATTGACTTGGGTCAAGTTATGAGTTGGCCCGGGGGCCGGGACCCATTCAAGAAAAATCACTGAATTCTGCTACTCTTCGCAAACATAAAATTCTCAAAAAAAACATAAATGAGCACGCCGGCATCACATATGCACAAACCCTTACGCACCGATTTTTATCCGCCCATCCAGCCGTTCGATGCAGGTGAATTGACACTCGATGATGTGCATACAATGTGTTTCGAGCAATCCGGCAACCCGCACGGTGTGCCGGTATTGTTTTTGCACGGTGGGCCCGGCTCGGGTGCATCGCCCTCGCACCGCCAGTTTTTTGATCCGGCGTTTTATCGTATTGTCATTTTTGACCAGCGCGGCTCGGGCCGTTCAACCCCGCTCGGCGAGCTACGGGACAACTCAACGCCGTTGCTGATTGCCGACATTGAACGTCTGCGCGAAAAGCTCGGCATTTCCCGGTGGGTCGTGTTTGGCGGCTCGTGGGGCTCGACGCTGGCGCTCGCTTACGCCGAACACCATCCGGCGCATGTCATGGCCTTGGTTCTGCGCGGTATTTTTTTGTGCCGTCAATTTGAAATTGATTGGTTTTTATACGGCCTCAAACATATTTTTCCCGAGGCCTGGCACAAGCTGGCAAATCATCTGCCGGCGCATGAGCGCAACAACATTTTGACCGCATATTACGCACTCATCACCGACCCGGATCCGGCGATTCACGTTCCCGCCGCGCGGCAATGGAGCATTTACGAGGGCTCGTGTTCAACACTGTTGCCCAACGAGGGCATTGTCGCGAATTTCGGGTCGGATCGGGTTTCACTCGGACTGGCGCGAATGGAATCGCATTACTTCATGCACGATATCTTTTTGCCGGCGAATTTTCTGCTGGAGAACATCGCCAAGATCCGCCATATTCCAACCACTATTGTTCAGGGTCGCTACGACGTGGTTTGTCCGATTGTCTCCGCCGACGATCTTTCGCGGGCGTTTCCCGAGGCCGAATACCATATCATCAACGACGCCGGACACTCGGCGTTCGAGCCGGGCATACGTGCAAAATTAATTGAGACCATGGAAAAGCTGAAAGTGCGTTTTGTCTGACCAACCATCGCGTCCATTGCTCAGAATGTTCAGTTCATCCCCCAACGATTGATCCCACCAAGCCACGATGCCAAATTTTCTCAAAGCCGTTCGACTCGACGATTCCGATGCGGAACTCTACAAAACGTCCGCCGCCTGCGACGAGGATGAATGGGTATGCACAGGCGGCTTCACTGTTTGTGATCTGGCCAGCGGGTATCGCTGCGAGCCGCGCTGCTATTGTGACGCCT
>JANOEV010000544.1:0-5918 GCA_031413695.1 Burkholderiales bacterium | reverse complement strand
CGCGCATCATCATTTGTGTGCCTTGCGGGTCGACCCAGGTCGAACGCCGTGCGATCCGCGAATCGGCGCTGGGCGCTGGCGCCAGCGATGTCTACCTGATCGAGGAGCCGATGGCAGCCGCGATCGGCGCCGGGCTGCCGGTCAGCGAGGCCAGTGGCTCGATGGTGGTGGACATCGGTGGCGGTACCACGGAAGTGGGCGTGATCTCGCTGGGCGGCATGGTTTACAAGGGCAGTGTGCGGGTCGGTGGCGACAAGTTTGACGAAGCCATCATCAGCTACATCCGCCGCAACTACGGCATGTTGATCGGTGAAGCCACGGCTGAAATGATCAAGAAGAATATCGGTTCGGCATTCCCGGGCAGTGAAGTGCGCGAAATGGAAGTCAAGGGCCGCAATCTGGCCGAGGGTATTCCGCGGTCGTTTACGATTTCGTCAAACGAGATTCTCGAGGCGCTCACCGATCCGTTGAATTCAATTGTTTCGGCCGTCAAATCGGCACTCGAACAAACGCCGCCTGAACTCGGTGCGGACATCGCTGAAAAAGGCATGGTGTTGACCGGCGGTGGGGCGTTATTGCGCGAACTCGACCGCCTGCTGGTTGAAGAAACCGGCTTGCCGGTGATTGTTGCCGATGATCCGCTCACCTGTGTGGTGCGCGGCTCCGGTCGTGCGCTCGAAGAGATGGACAAGTTGGGTTCGGTTTTCACCAACGAGTTGTAGGGTGAAGTGAAAAACAGAATCAGCTTCGCACCAGCGGTATTCAAACACGCGTCACGCAAGCACCGGGTGACCGCGCAGGATTTGTCGCATCGCCGTGAATCGGACAAACATCCGGTTACGCAAACTTCTGAATCAACGTAATGGCCGCGTACCAGGATAATTTTTTCACGCGCGGCCCCTCGCCGCTGGCGCGGGCAACATTTTTTTCACTGCTAGCGGTTGCCGTGATGATCGCCGATCACCGGTTTCAGGCGCTCGACATGGTGCGGATCGGTGTGTCAACCGTGCTGACACCGGTTGAAACGGCGCTGCAGTGGCCGGGCAAAACGGCGCACAACATCGCCGCCTACTTCGGCGACCAAACAAAATTGATCGCTGACAACAAGCTGTTAAACGAGCAACTTCTGACCCTGACCGCGGAAGGTCAGCGCGCCAAATTGATCGCAAGTGAACAAATCCAGGTCGAGGCGTTTCAGGCGGCCTATGCGCGCCTCAATCGTGACGGGGTGATTGCCGAAATTGTGCGTGATGCACGTAATCCGTTTGCGCGAAAAATCATCATCAACCGCGGTATCGCGCAAGGCATCAAGTCGGGCGCGGCGGTGATCGACGGGATTGGTGTGGTCGGCCAGGTGACCGCCGTCGGCGCCACCTCGGCCGAAGTGACGCTCATGACCGAAAAAGACCAATCGGTGCCGGTGATGGTGGTGCGCAACAGTTTGCGTGCGGTCGCCACCGGCAGCGGGCGCGAAGGTACCGTGGAAATGCCTTTTATCCCGGTCGCCGCGGACATCCAGGTCGGTGACGTATTGGTGACGTCGGGCATCGATGGAACCTATCCGGCGGGGCTGGCGGTGGCGACCATCACATTGGTCGATAAAAATCCGGCGTTTTCATTTGCCCGCATCATCGCCCAGCCAACAGCGGCGCCAGACCACTATCGATTTGTAAAAGTGTTGTTGACACCGAGCGCGGCCACCGCCTACCCACAGGTCGACGTCACCAGCAGCGACAAGGTCGGCGAAAAGGCCGCCACCCGTCGCGAATCAAAACTCGAAGCCAAACGTGCGTTGCGCGAACGCGAAAGGTAAATAATAGTGGATCTTTCGCCGGTTTCCCGCGACGCATTACGACAGCCCGCCCCGATGCGATTGCTGGTCGGTGCGTTGATCGTTGCACTGGTGATCAGTCTGTTGCCGTGGTCGGGCTGGGCGCTGAAAGTACGGCCGGATTTTGTGTTGCTGGTGCTGCTGTATTGGGTGGTGCATGAACCGCGTCATATCGGCCAGACCTGGGGTTTTGCACTGGGCATGTTGATGGATATCGCCGATAGCGCACTATTGGGCCAACACGCGCTGGTATATGTGGTGGCCATCTTTCTGACGCAGTTATGGCGTATTCGCATCATGCACCTGACCATTGTCGAGCAGGCGTTGCACATTCTGGGTATTTTGTTTTTGGCGCAGGCAATCTACATCGGATTAAATCTTTCGCTGGGACGCGAATTCGCCGGACTCACCATGTTTTTTGCGCCGGTGTTTGGTGCGCTGCTGTGGATCCCGCTGCACACGCTTGCCTCGCTGCCGCGGTTTCGCCGGCGTGGCCAGACGGTCATGCTGTAAGCGCGGCGATGATTGGCGCCACCATCAAAAACCGCGAGGCGGAACTCAACGTTTTCCGCAGTCGCATCATTGTTGCCACCATCGGCATTCTGGTCGGCTTTGCCATCCTCGCGACTCGTTTGATTTATCTGCAGGTGGTCAAGCGCGACCAGTTCTACACGCTCGCAGAAGCCAACCGCATTTCGGTGGTGCCGGTGGTGCCCAATCGTGGTGTGGTGTACGACCGTAATGGCGAAGTGCTCGCCGCAAACTATTCGGCATTCACCTTGGAGGTGACGCCGTCGAAGGTGAAAAACCTCGACCGCGTGTTGGACGAATTGGCGCTGATCGTCGATATCCAGGCAAAGGACCGGCGCCGGTTCAAGCGGTTGCTTGAGGAGAGCAAAAATTTTGAATCGTTGCCGATTCGCAACCGCCTCACTGAGGAGGAGGTGGCGCGGTTTGCCGTCAATCGTTACCGCTTTCCGGGTTTTGATATCCGTGCGCGCCTGTTTCGCAATTATCCGTTTGGTGAGGTGGCCTCGCACGCGATTGGCTACATCGGCCGCATCAATGATGCCGACCTGAAAAAAATTGAAAGCACCAACCTCACTCATAACTACAAAGGCACCGATCACATCGGCAAACTCGGCGTCGAGGGCAGCTATGAGGCGGAGCTGCACGGCACCACCGGCACCGAGCAGGTCGAAATTGATGCAGGCGGGCGCGCGATCCGCTCACTCGCCAAGTCCGAGCCGATCGCCGGCAACAACCTGAAACTCACGCTCGACATCAAGTTGCAGGCGGTGGCCGAAGATGCGTTTGGTGAATTTCGTGGCGCGATGGTGGCGATGGATCCCGCCTCTGGCGAAATTCTGGCGTTTGTGTCCAAGCCCGGCTTCGATCCGAATTTGTTTGTCGATGGCATCGACCCGGTCAACTGGAATCTGCTCAATACTTCGCTCGACCGGCCGCTGACCAACCGTGCGTTGAGCGGCCAATATCCGCCTGGATCAACGATCAAGCCGTTTATGGCGCTGGCGGCATTGGAGAACGGCAAACGGACGCCAGAGTATTCGATCGTCGACCCCGGCCAATGGTTTTTGCCGGGCGTGGCACGGCCTTTCCGCGACTGGAAAAAGGGCGGGCACGGCGTGGTGAATCTGCACAAGTCGATTGTGGTGTCGTGCGACACCTACTACTACGGCCTCGGCAACGATCTGGGCATCGACCGCATCAACGCCTTCATGACACCGTTTGGCTTTGGCCGAAAAAACGGCATCGATGTCGAGGGTGAGCAGACCGGCCTGATGCCGTCCCAGGAATGGAAACAAAACCGGCTGAAACAAAAATGGTATGCAGGCGATACCATTTCGGTTTCCATCGGTCAGGGATATTGGCTGGCGACACCGTTGCAACTGGCGACTGCAACCGCCATCCTGGCCAATGGCGGTACGCAGGTTACCCCGCACATGCTCAAAGAGGTCATCAATTCCAAGACTGGTGAAAAGCGCGCCTACCCGCCGCCGCCGCAGGCAAAATTAACCTTCAAGCCGGAGAATCTTCAATTGGTGCGGCAGGGCATGATTGATGTCATGCAACCCGGCGGTACCGCGTGGCGCGCGGCGATTGGTGCCGGTTACCAGATCGCCGGCAAAACCGGCACCGCGCAGGTGGTGGGCATGAAGGCCGGCGAAAAGTACAACGAAAAGCTGGTGAAAGAACGCTTCCGTGACCACGCGTTGTTTGTTGCTTATGCGCCCGCGGACAACCCAAAGATCGCATTGGCCTTGCTGGTTGAAAACGGCGGCCACGGCGGTAGTATCGCCGCGCCGATTGCGCGTGAAATATTCGATTTCTATCTGCTGGGTAAAAAACCCGATCCGGAAAAACGCAAGAACCGCGACTATGACCTTAACGACAGCGATTGAACGTGGCTTCGATGTCATTACCCGGCGGCTTGACGGCCCGCTGATGGTGGTCGTGGTGGTGCTTGCCGCCATTTCATTATCGGTGGTCTATTCAGCCTCGGGTGGTGATTCGTTTGACCGCGCGCTGGGCCAGGCGCGCAACTTTGCGGTGGCGTTTATTGCCATGTGGATAGTCGCCAACATTTCACCGCAGACCTTGATGCGCATCGCCATCCCGGTTTATATCGCCGGGCTGACATTGTTGATTTGTGTGGCGCTGTTCGGCGAGATCCGCAACGGTGCGCGGCGCTGGTTGAATTTTGGTTTTATCACCATCCAACCGTCGGAAATCATGAAGCTCGGCATGCCATTGTTGCTGGCGTGGTATTTCCATCGCAAGGAGGAGGGGCTCAACTGGAAGGATTATGCGATTGCCGGGTTGATCCTGATGCTGCCCACCGGGCTGGTGATTCGACAGCCTGATTTGGGAACCTCTATTCTGGTTTTCTCCGCCGGCTTCTTTGTGATTTTTTTCGCCGGCCTGTCGTGGAAGTTACTCATCACCGGTGCCATCGCCGGTTTGTCGTTGTTGCCGGTGGCATGGAATTATTTGCTGCACGATTATCAGAAACAACGGGTGCTGACGCTGATCGACCCGATGAACGACCCGCTCGGCGCGGGTTATCACATCATCCAATCGACCATTGCCATTGGTTCTGGCGGCATCCTCGGCAAAGGCTGGTTGTCAGGCTCCCAGGCGCAGCTCGATTTTATTCCCGAGCGCTCGACCGATTTTATTCTCGCGGTATTCGGCGAGGAGTTTGGCCTGATCGGCACAATGCTGTTGCTGACGCTTTACATGATCATCATCGGCCGCGGCTTCATGATCGCAATGAACGCGCCGACCACATTTTCCCGTCTGCTGGCCGGCGCGATCACGCTGTCATTTTTTACCTACGTATTTGTCAATATGGGCATGGTCAGTGGCATATTGCCGGTGGTGGGTGTACCGTTGCCATTGATGAGTTACGGCGGCACGGCGATTTTGTCGATGTGCATCGGCTTTGGCATGTTGATGTCGATCTCGACCCACAAACAACTGGTCTCGACGTGAGTCGCTGCCCCGCCGGCGTCGGACGGTGAGTTCATACCGTCTGCAGCGGCCGTCACACTGAGGAACATACTTTGGAAGCGTTGCTGGTCTCAACCGGTGTCGTGGCGCTCGCCGAAATCGGCGACAAAACACAGCTGCTGGCATTTATTCTTGCGGCGCGTTTCAAGCAGCCGGTACCGATCATCGCCGGTATTCTGTGTGCCACGCTGATTAACCACGGCATGGCCGGTGCGCTTGGCGCGTGGATAACCTCGGTGCTGAGTCCGGACATGATGCGCTGGATTCTCGGCGGGTCGTTTATCGGTATGGCAATCTGGACAATGATTCCGGACAAGATCGAGGAAGAAGAAACGCAGGTGGCCAAACATCTGGGTGTGTTCGGCGCAACGTTTGTCACGTTTTTTCTCGCCGAGATGGGTGACAAGACCCAGATTGCCACCATCGCGCTTGCCGCACACTATGCCGCGCCCGTTACCGTGATTGCCGGCACGACACTGGGTATGCTGATTGCGGACGTGCCTGCGGTGCTGGTCGCCAACAAGTTTGCCGAAAAAATACCCATGAAACTGGT
>JANOEV010000543.1:0-8091 GCA_031413695.1 Burkholderiales bacterium | reverse complement strand
CGGAGCTCTCATCGACATCGGCCTTCGTCTTCTTGTCGGGGCGATGCGGCGTCATCTCGATGAACGTACCTTCCGACATGTACCGTCCACGCACATCCTGCGTGGCAAAGATGTAGCCGGCGCGCAATAGTTCCTGTGCCGGCCCGAGTCGGCGCGGGTATTCGTCAACACCGTAAGGCGCGGCGCTGTACGGCGTGCGTTGAATCAGAAACGGGTAGGGCTTGGTCTGATCTTTGGGCACATACACCGAGGTGAACAGTTTTTTGCCGTCGCGCATCGGGATACGAAATTCGTATTTGGTGTAGTGCTCACGAACGTTGAATTCGGCCTCGGTCGGCGGCGCGGGCGTTTGTGCGCCGATTAACGATGCAAACAGCGCGGTAGCGAGTAATAGTGAAAGTCGGGCAAACATAGTGATTCCCTGAATGTTGTTTATTGGCGGGCAGTTTCGGACATTTTGCCTTGAAACTGTCCGTGGATCGGCTATTTACGAATTAATGCTGTCTGGCCGCCTTGGTTATTTGCGCGGTCGAGTCGCACAAAGCCTGAACGAAGATCATCAATCAAATCGTCGGGGTCTTCGAGGCCGATTTGAAAACGAATCAACGGCCCGCCCTGCCATGGCCGAACCGTGCGCTTCATATGCGCCGGCATCACCAGGCTTTCGTAGCCGCCCCAGGAATAGCCCAGCCCGAAATATTGGTAGTCATCGATCATCGCGGCGATGGCATCGTCTGAACAAGGCTTGAGTTCCACCCCAAATAGCCCAGACGCACCGGTGAAATCCCGCCGCCACAACGCGTGGCCCGGGTCGTCGTCCAGCGCTGGGTAAAGCACACGCACCACCTGCGGCTGCGCCTGAAACCACTGCGCAAGTTGCAATGCGCTTTGTTGATGCCTGGCCAGACGAATACCCATGGTGCGCATGCCGCGCAAAGCGAGAAAACTGTCGTCGGGTGATACGCGCTGACCGAGGTTGTAGCCGGTCTGTTTGAGTTGCGGCCAGGATCTTTGATTCGCCACCACCAACCCGACCAGCACGTCCGCGTGGCCGGCGTAATACTTGGTCGCCGGCTGCACCACCAAATCGGCGCCGTGCTTAAACGCATCAAAAAACAGGCCGGTCGCCCATGCGTTGTCAAAAATCACCCTGGCACCGTGTACGTGCGCGGCGGCGGCGATCGCCGGCAGGTCCTGTATTTCGAAACTGTGGGAGCCGGGGCTCTCGGTGTAGACGACGGTGGTATTGGGGCGCAGCAAAGCGGCGACACCCGCGCCGATCAGCGGATCATAGAAACTGGTCTCGATCCCCATGCGCGGCAAAAACGTTTCACAAAAATGCCGTCCGGGGCCGTAGGCGCTGTCGGTCATCAAGACGTGATCGCCGCTCTTGACGCAGCACAGAATTGCGCCGGCAACCGCGGCCAGGCCACTCGGAAAACTCATCGCCCGGTAGCCGTGTTCGATTTCCGCCACGGCATTTTCCAGCGCAAGCGCTTGCGGCATGTTTAATATGCCGTAGGTTGCCACCTGCTCATCGTGATCAAAACGATGCTGGATATCGTTCAACTGCGCCATTGACGCAAACAATACCGTCGATGCACGGTGTAACGGCGGGTTTACCGTGAGTGGTTCGCCGCTGGTGCTGCGCCCCAAATGGGAGAGTTTGGTATCTGTTTTCAAAGGGTGACTTGGGCGCGTGTTTGGTTATTGCGGTGACGACGAAAAAACTTGTTCCATCTCACGTCGAAACCTGACCGCATCATTATCCACGTCAATTGCCACGTCATCCCAGCTGACGGTCGCGCCAACCGCCACATCCCGGCGCAACGTCACCCGATGCGCAAGCCCGATCGGCAGCGCACCACACACCAACGAGTCGGTTGCCGGCATCAGTTTTCCGTACACCGTAAAGCCGCCCTCGCCATCGAGCATTTCACCCGCCTTGAGTGCGCGTTTGGCGGTGGCGACACAATCACCACGCCAGCCGGTCGCAATGCCGGTCGCAATGCCGGTCGCTTCGCCGCGCAGTGCGACACTCGCCACGCTGATACCGAGCTCCAGGCCGATTAAATGGAACGGTTTGTACATGCTTGAATATTCGCCCGACGCGTCGGTCACCAAACCATATTCCTTGAAACAGCGGCGCACATATTCCGACCCGGCGGCGAAGGTCACATAAACACCCCAGCGCAGGTCGCGAAACACCGGCCGGCCGTCGCGTTCAACACTGGTGATGACCTCCACCTGGCCACGATGATGCAACATGCCGCCATCTGCCGCCGGTTTGAGAATGCGCGCAAGGTCATCGACACCGCAAGGCGGAAATTCCAATCCTTGCGGTGCCGGCGTGAGCCCGGCCGCGTTTGCCACCGCAGCCATCTCGATGGCACTTTTGGTGCCGTCAAGAAATGAATTAAACATTTGCGCGTTGAAGTCGCCGCCCGCCACCATCTCGTTAGAAAACCCGTAGTGTCCCCATACGGTATCCGGTGTCGAGGCGTGGTACGCCGGCAAATATTTGGTGCCTTTGCCGGCAGCAATGACTTCAAATCCCGCCGTGCGCGCCCAATCGACCATTTCACAAATCAACGCCGGCTGGTCGCCGTATGCCAGCGAATAAACAATGCCGGCTTCATTTGCCCGTTTTGCCAACAGCGGGCCGGCCAATGCGTCCGCCTCGACATTGACCATCACGATATGTTTTTTGTGCGCACAACACTGCATCACATGCGTTATGCCGGCCGCGGGACTGCCGGTTGCGTCGATGACAACATCAACAAAAGGGGATGCGATCATTGCCATCGCGTCGTCGGTGATAAACGTGCCGCCCGACTTGGCTGCCTGTTCGGCGGACGCTGCCGAAAATTGTTCCAGCGGCCAACCAACCCGTGCCAGCGATTCACGCGCACGCGCCGGGTTCAAATCGGCAATACCGGTCAGATGCAGCCCCGGTGTGCGCGGCACCTGCGACAAAAACATCGAACCAAATTTACCCGCGCCGATCAACGCGACACGGACCGGTTTATTGTTTGCCGCGCGTTGGCGAAGAAGGGCGTGAAGGTTCATGTCTATGATTTCTGTTCGTTTTCCAATACCCGCAACAAGTTGCAAGTATCCATCGTGCCCCATCCGGCGTCCATGAGCTTGGACAATTGTGCATGCACCAACGCCACCGCCGGCATCGGCAATTGTTGGGCGGCGGCGGACGCGGCGACCAGCCCAAAGTCTTTGTGGTGCAATCGCGCCGCAATACCGGCGGCAAAATCACGCGCCGCCATTTTCGGGCCCATCAAGCCGAGCATTTTTGAGCCGGCAAAGCCCGACATCAGTGCGTCAACCACTTTTGCGGCGTCAACACCATTGGCGCGGGCAAACAACATGGCCTCGGCAATGCCCTGAATGTTGACAACTTGCACGATCTGGTTGCACGCCTTGGTTATTTGGCCGGCACCGGTCGGCCCCATGTGGAAAATGTTGCCGCCGAGGATGTCGAGTAGTTCGCGCGTTTTTGTCAGTGTTGCGGCGTCTCCGCCGACCATGATGGTAAGCGTGCCCGCCTCGGCCGCCTTGGTGCCGCCTGAAACGGGGCAGTCGAGAAATTCAATTTTCTTTTCCGCCAGGCGTGCGGCGATTTGGCGGGTTGCGGTCGCGTCGATGGTCGAAAAATCACAAACAATGGTGCCCGGTTGCGCCGATTCGATCACGCCATCTTTGCCAAGCAATACGGATTGCACGTCCGCGGTCGCCGTCACGTTGGTAAAAACAAAGTCCGCGTCACGCGCGGTGTCGGCGGGGGTGGCGGCAACACGTGCGCCCAGTGCAGCGAACGGCTTTGCCACATCCGCGCGTCTTGCATAGACACTCAGCGTGTGACCGGCGGCGATCAAACGGCTTACCATGTGGCCACCCATGTTGCCCAATCCGATAAAGCCAATTTTCATGATCAACCGCCTCATTCACGTTGTAAGTCAACAGTTTCACTGATGTGGGGGTCTGCGACAAGTGCGTGGCATCCATCGCCCACAATTTTCCCGTCGCAATTGGTAAACCGCCCGGCATAGAACGTAAAATTCGAGGGTGCCGTGGCACGGCCAACAGGAACCACATGAAAAAAATAGATTACACCCTCACGCAAGACTTTATCGAGCTCAATCATTTGCTCAAGCTGGTCGGCTTTGCCGACAGTGGTGGCTCGGGCGGCGCGCTGGTCACCACCGGCGTGGTGAAAGTTGACGGTCAGGTGGAGTTGCGCAAACGTAACAAGATCCGCGCCGGGCAGGTGGTGCAGATCGCCGACAGCGAAATTCATGTCGTCGCCAATCCTGATGGTGTTGTAGCCCCGCAGCCGAAAGCGGCGAAGTTAGCCAATGTTGCCAATGTTGCAAAGGCGCCAGCAGGAGGCAAGCCGACGCCGAAGGGCGTGGCACAGCGCAGGCGGCCACGCGGTGTTGCACCTACGGGTGTTAAGGCCGGCGGCAGGACGTTGTCGGGCGCAAAACCCGCAAAACCGCGCAATTTCTCCAAGTAAGGTTCCGTGGCGCTCAAGGCAACTATTTTTAAAGCCGAGTTGGGTGTCGCTGACATCGACCGCGGCCTCTACGGCAATTTTCCGTTGACCATCGCCAGACACCCGTCGGAGACCGACGAACGTATGATGGTGCGGGTGCTGGCATTTGCACTCAACGCCCACGAGCGGCTTGAATTCGGCAAAGGTATCTCGAGCGAAGACGAGCCGGCGCTGTGGCGGCGTGACCTCACCGGTGCGATTGAAGAATGGATCGACGTCGGACTGCCGGAGGAGCGGTTGTTGCGTCGCGCGTGCGGCAAAGCCGGGCGGGTGATTCTCTACACATATGGCGGGCGCGGGGTCGATGTCTGGTGGGCACAGAACCAGAAAGACCTCGTCAAACAACCGCGGCTCAGGGTGATTGATGTGCCACAGGAGGCGAGTCGTGCGATGGCCAAGTTGGCGGATCGGAAGATGACGTTGACGGCAACCATTCAAGACGGACAAATATTTTTTGCCGATGAAAACACGTCGATTTCGATTGAATTAAAGGTGTTGCACCCCGCGTAACCAGGGATTGTCTTTATTCAAAAAAATGCCCGCATACGCGGGCATTTTTATTCAAACGTTTTTGCGACGGCCATTGGCCACCGAGCATCCGGCGATTATTTACCGGCAAAGTGGCTGGCTTTTTTCCAACCACCACCGTCTTTGTTGGCGGTGCTGGCTGGCAATGCCTTGCCGACAAATCCGGCGCTCGGCTTACCGCCAAACGAGCCGCTCGGCTTGCCGCCAAATCCTGAAGCAGGTTTGCCGGCAAACTTGTGTTCGCTTTTACCTTCAAATTTTGCGAACGCCGGTTTACCGTGCGGGCCGGCTGGTTTGCCGAAGCTCGATTTCATGGCGCCATCTTTTGACCACTTGCCGCTGTCGGCACGTTCATGACGGGCGCCGCCGGCGTTTCCGCCAAAGCTGCTGCCTGCGCCGCGCGGCGGGCCGCTGCGACCAAAACGTTTGCCGGGAGGCGGCTTATCAAACACCTTTTGTTTTGGCTCGAGGCCGGGAAGGCTGATCACCGGGATCGGCTGGGTGGTGAAACGCTCAATGATCTTGACCTGGAAATTTTCGCGAACGTTTGCCAGCGAAATCGCCACACCACTGCGACCGGCACGACCGGTGCGACCGATGCGGTGCACATAGTCTTCGGCCTGACGCGGCAGATCAAAATTGATGACGTGGGAAATGCCCTGTACGTCAATACCGCGGGCGGCAACGTCGGTGGCAACCAAAACACGGACACGGCCGCGTTTCAGGTTTTCGAGTGTGCGGGTACGTGCGCCTTGTTTCATGTCGCCGTGTAATGCCGCCGCAGCGTGACCCTGATTGATCAGGTCAAGCGCCAGATCATCGGCCGCACGTTTGGTTGCGGTGAACACAATGGCTTGTTGGACTTCGGTGTCGCGCAACAGATGATCAAGCACACGACCCTTGTGGGCGAAGTCGTCGACAAAATGCAGACGCTGTTCGATATTTTCGTGACGCGTTTTGTGTCCCGAGACGTCGATACGCACCGGGTTTTTCAACATGTCGCCGGCCATGCTGATAATGTTGTTGTCGAGTGTTGCCGAAAACAGCAATGTCTGGCGGTTCTTTGGCACCTGCGCCACAACGGCGTCGATGTCGTCTTTGAAACCCATGTCGAGCATCCGATCGGCTTCGTCAAAAACCAGAACCTGCAGACGCGAAAGATCGACACGGCCGGATTGCATTTGATCGAGCAGACGGCCCGGTGTCGCCACCAGGATATCAACGCCGGCTTTGAGCAAACGGTTTTGCACCGGGTAAGGCATGCCGCCGACAATGGAAACAGTCTTGATGCGTTTCATTTTTACGCCATACACTTCGGCTGCTTTGGTGACCTGCATCGCGAGTTCACGCGTTGGTGTCAACACCAGCACGCGCGGTCCGCGGCCGACAACCGGGTGTGGTTCACTCTGGATCTGCAGGGCGGGCAACATAAAGGCGGCAGTTTTACCGCTACCGGTTTGTGACGAAACCAGCACATCGCTACCGGCGAGTACTTCCGGGATGGTGCGTGCTTGTACGTCGGTTGGATCGGTGTAGCCGGTGGCGGCGATCGCTTCGAGGAGCGATTTATTCAAGCCAAGTGTTTCAAATTTCATTTTCAACTTTCAATCGTGACCACTTCGTGCCGCATTGGCAAAAAGAAATCGTTACGCGATCAAGCTTGATCGCAAAAAGAGGCACAGCAAAAGCCATCACACAAACACTTGTGTGTGGGCACGATTTCGAACAGAAATGAAGATCGCGGATGATGCGCCAACATCGGCACCAACCTATATGCGATTCGAGAAAGGCGTGAACGTCAGCCTGAAAAGAGAAAAGCGGGGCGGGGGACGATGAACTTGTTTACTGCTGTCGCGTTGCAGCCCAAAAACCTTGCTGCATTGCACAAATGAGAGTTTACGGGATTGCGGTTAAAAAGGCCAGTAAAAAAGCCATGATTTTCATGTAGATAGCATTGCCAATCAAAAGTGCTAAGCCTGTTGCGCAGTTTCAGCCACTTTTGTTTCGAACGGCTTGTCGTTATTGGTGTTTGCCCGAATCCGGTTGCATACCATGCGATCGTGCAGCCGGGTGATTTGTGCGCTGGCGGTCTTCTCAAACCACGCCGGGAAGACGGCGTGAACCAGCGCCGCACCCGCCGCACCAAACAATACCCAGGCAAAACTGAGTGCCACACCCATGTGTTGCCAATACGATTCGCCGACGCTGTTTGGGTGTTTGGTAAAAAATTGCCGCATGGCGAATACCTCGGGGTGACAGGAAATGAGGCATCGAGTCTAACGTTCCGGGCGCGCAATTACCTTGCTATTTTGGCGTCAAAAATGCATATTTAAGTGAATTATTCCCAAAAAATACAAATTAATGGAAATTAATTCCTTTGACGGTTTTGACAAGCTGATTCTCAAGAATCTGCAAGACGACGCTTCAATGAGTTTGAACGACTTGGCGGCAGCGATAAAACTGTCGCCCACGCCAACCTGGCGACGTGTCCAGCGGCTGGAAGCGTCAGGGGTTGTGCGTAAACGGGTGGCGCTGCTCGACGCCAAAAAAATCAATCTCGGCGTGACCGTTTTTGTCGGTATCAAGACCAATCAGCACAATCAAATCTGGCACGAACAATTTGCCAATGCCGTCGCCGATGTTCCGGAAATTGTCGAGGTCTACCGGATGAGCGGTGATCTCGATTATTTGTTGCGCGTGGTGGTGCCGGACATCGCAGGCTACGACGCGGTGTATCGCCGTCTCATCAACGCGGTTGAACTGTTCGACGTCAGCTCAAGCTTTGCCATGGAGCAAATGAAGTTCACCACGGCGTTACCGCTCGACTACGTCTAACGGATCTTGGTGAAAACGCGCTGCAATGAGTGGCGATGACCGCCACCCATTGCACTACGCGGTGATTATTGCAGCGGTGTGGCGTTGTAACCGGCGGGCACGGCACCGACATTGGTCAGAACAGTCGGCACACCACCATTGCGGGCCAAAAACCATAC
>JANOEV010000542.1:0-6318 GCA_031413695.1 Burkholderiales bacterium | reverse complement strand
CTTTGTTTGGCACGGGTGCCGGGGCAGCGGCAGGTGCTGCAGCCGGTGCGGCTGCGGCGGCTACGGGTGGCGCGGCCGGTGCAGCTGCAGGTGTTGCAGCAGTTGCGGCGGCAGCTGCGGCCGCGGGTGCAGCGTCGGTCTTTTTATCCTGCGCCAATACGGCGTTTGAAAAAATGACGCTGGTAGAAAAAGTAAGACTCAGAGTCAGACAGGCGAGTAGCGTTTTCAGTTTCATTTGTCGGGCTCCCTTTACAACGCGTCCGCGCCGGTTTCACCGGTACGAATACGAACAACCTGTTGAAGATCGAAGACAAAAATTTTGCCGTCGCCAATCTTTCCGGTGTTGGCGGATTTTTCGATGGCTTCCATCACCTGGTCGAGCATGTCGTCCTTGATGGCGGCTTCAATTTTGACCTTTGGCAAAAAATCGACGACGTATTCTGCGCCGCGATACAGTTCGGTATGACCTTTTTGGCGGCCAAATCCCTTGACTTCGGTAACCGTGATGCCTTGTACGCCGATGGCGGACAGGGCTTCGCGGACTTCATCGAGCTTAAACGGCTTGATGACGGCGGTGACCAGTTTCATGTTGAGACTCCCGTGAGTGTGAATGGGGCAGGCTGATCAGACTGATCAGCCTGCGAGTGTCTTGTTTTTATTAGAAGCTCTTTGATACAAACGCAACCAGCCGGCCTTTGCTCCAGTCCTTGCCAAGTACGGTGTAGTTGGCTTCAATGGCATTGGTCGTTTTGTAATACGCGCCGGTTGCCCAACCATCGCCCAAATCGTATGTCGCACCGGCTTTGTAAACGGTATAGGTGAGGGGGTCATTCTTCTTGATTGTCTGCCGCGCGATCTGCGCATTGAGCGTCAGTTTCGGCATCACTTCCTGCGCCCAGTTCAACTCAACAAAAGTCGAGCCTTTACTGTTCGCCACACCAAATAGTGTGCTGGTGGAATACGAATACTTGGCGCTGAACGGACCACCGGCAAGACCGACATAGATCTCGTCGGTGTTGGGTGAAGGCGTGAATGCATTGCTCGAAGGATATTCATAACGCAGATAACCAATGTCCATCGTGACGTCTTTGACAACCTCGAACTTGTAACCGGCAAACAAATCAAGTTCCAGACTTGCGTTGGTGTTAAACCCGCCAGCCTTGGCACCATCCTTCAACCATTTGATGTTGGTCAGAAATGCACCGGCGTAAAAACCAGAAGCGTGGGAATAGTCCAAATTAAGTTGCAATGCGGGCTTTTCAGACGTCTGGGTGATGCCGCGATATTCATATTCGCTATAAACAGAGACTTTGGTGGCGAGTGTATGTTCCGGTGCCGGTGGCGCGGCAGGCGCGGTTTGGGCGTGCACCACGGACATGGTGAGGGCTGAAGCAACTGCGGCGGTAACGGCGACTAACATTGTTGGCTTTTTCATTGGTTTTCCCTTTCGTAAAAAAAACTTCCCAGACAGGAATAGCACGTTGCGTGCCACGCCCGCGCCCATCCAAATCGCGAAAAAACCAGCCAAAATGCCCGTTGGTTGGCGTTTGGCGCACTAATTTCAAGCCGAAAAAAGTGCCGGCGCACCATTTAAGTGCGCCAATGGCTTTTCACGGCCGCCCGACAGAATTTACCGACGGTCCATGGTTGCAAGGGCGTTTTGGGATGGCAATGTGCCGGGCACGCTAAAATGAGTAATGTCCACACCCAACCCCAATCTCGACAAACTGACAGCACTCGCGCAACGCGTTGGTGAAGCGATTGCCGCGTCTCCCGCCGCCGGCCTCGAAAAAAATGCGCGGCAACATTTCATTTCACAGCTGGCCAAACAGGGGCTGGTGACAAGCGAAGAATTTGATGCACAGCGCGCGCTTCTGGAAAAAACGCGAACCAAGCTCGCGGCGCTGGAAGCCAAGATCAACCAGCTCGAAAACAGTCAACAGCGCGGGCAATCCGGCTAATGTCGCTTGCGGTCTTGACCAGCCGTGCGCTGACCGGTATGGAGGCGCCACCGGTTACAGTGGAAGTACATCTTGCCAACGGCCTGCCGGCGTTTACCATTGTCGGCCTGCCCGAACTCGAGGTGAAAGAAAGCAAAGACCGTGTGCGCGCCGCGTTGTTAAATGCGCGGTTTGAATTTCCCGCACGCCGGATCACCGTCAATCTTGCGCCGGCGGAATTGCCCAAAGACAGCGGTCGATTTGATTTACCGATTGCTATTGGTATTCTCGTGGCCACCGGCCAGTTGCCGGGCGACAAATTGCACCTGTACGAATTTGCCGGCGAACTTGCCCTGACTGGTGAGTTGCGTCCGATCAGGGGTGCGTTGGCAATGACGCTCAAAGCACATCGAGACGGTCGCGCATTTATTTTGCCAAAAGCATCGGCGGTAGAAGCGGCTCTTGTGGCTGACGCGACTGTGTTGGCGGCTGATAGTTTGTTGCAGGTGTGCGCGCATTTGGCCGGGCGCGAACCAATTACACCTTATGCACCGGCGGCTGGCGTCGGAACACTCGCCGCAAAGTATGCGGATTTTGCCGACGTCAAGGGGCAGGGCGCAGCCAAACGCGCGCTCGAAATTGCGGCGGCCGGCGGTCATAGCATATTGATGATGGGACCACCAGGCACCGGCAAAACCATGTTGGCGCAGCGGTTCCCGGGAATCCTGCCGGCGATGACCGACGATCAGGCGCTGGAAGCGGCGGCAGTACAGTCATTGACGGGCGGTTTCAAATTGGAACGCTGGAAGCAGCGCCCGTTTCGTAATCCGCACCATACCGCATCGGGCGTGGCGCTGGTCGGCGGCGGTTCCAATCCACGGCCGGGCGAAATTTCGCTCGCACACCACGGCGTGTTGTTCCTCGATGAATTGCCGGAGTTTGACCGCAACGTGCTTGAAGTATTGCGCGAGCCGCTCGAGTCGGGCCGCATTACCATTTCGCGCGCCGCCAGACAGGCAGACTTTCCGGCCGAGTTCCAATTGGTCGGCGCGATGAATCCGTGCCCATGCGGCTATCTGGGTCATTACACCAACAAATGCCGATGTACCCCCGATCAGATTGTGCGTTATCGCGGCAAAATCTCGGGGCCATTGCTGGACCGTATTGATTTACAAATTGAAGTGCCGGCAGTGCCGCAACTTGAGCTGGTGAAAGCGGCGGCTGGTGAATCGAGCAGCGTCATTCGCGCGCGCGTTGAGGCGGCGTTTCAACGTCAACTCGCCCGCCAGCAAAAACCAAACGCCAAGTTGGACGTCAAGGATATTGATCTGCTTTGTGCGCCATCGCCGGCGGGAGAAACGCTGCTCAAGAGTGCGATCCAAAAGATGGGGCTGTCCGCGCGCGCCTATCATCGAGTATTAAAAGTGGCGCGCACCATTGCCGATTTGGCGGGCAGCGAATCGGTCGAGGCGGGACATATTGCCGAGGCGATTCAATACCGCCGCATGGACAAGTCAAACCAAAATTAAAACCACAGTAGGGGCGGACATTTTCAGGTAAAAATGTCTGAAACGGCGCGCCAATAAACGAGATTGACTGCATTGAACCAGCCCGACAACACACCGCATTCGCCCCACCCATCGCACCCGCGCCATCAACATCACGCCACGCCGCGCTGGTTGCTGGCACTGCTGCTGGCCGCGCTCGGCATGTTGGGTCCATTTGCCGTTGATACTTATATCCCGGCATTTCCGAGCATCGCCGCCGACCTCGGCGCCAGCACGATGCAAATGCAGCAAACGTTTTCGGTTTACCTATTCGCCTTTGCGTTCATGTTTTTGTTTCACGGCGCGTTGTCCGACAGCTTCGGTCGCAAGCCGGTCATCATTGGTGGGTTGGTGGTGTTTTTTGTTGCGACCATCGGCTGCGCGTTGTCGACAACCATCGGCCAATTGCTGTTCTGGCGCGTTTTGCAAGGGCTATCGGTGGGCGCAGGCATGGTTGTTGGCCGCGCAATGGTGCGTGATTTATACGCCGATGTTGAAGCGCAACGGGTCATGTCGATGGTCACGCTTTGGTTTGGCATTGCGCCGGCCATTGCGCCTGTCATTGGTGGTTTTCTATATAGCGGGCTTGGTTGGCATTCGATCTTTTGGTTTCTGGCCGCCTTCACGTTTTTTCTGATTGTTCTGAGCGCCACGGTCTTTCATGAGACATTGCCAGTGGAAAAGCGTCACGCGTTTCATCCGGTACCGCTGCTTGAAGGATACCGACAGGTCGGTTCCAGTGCGCCGATGATTCTGTTGTCATTGGCCGCCGGCTTTAACTTCAATGGATTTTTTCTCTACATTCTGTCGGCGCCGGTCTATCTCCCGCAGCAGCTTGGCCTGGGACCAACTGAATATGCGTGGTTATTTGCGCCGGGCATTGGCGGCATCATGGCGGGCGCGTTTATTTCGGGACGCGTCGCGGGTAAATGGTCGCTCGAAAAAACGGTGCGTGCCGGCTACATGATCATGTTTGTTGCCGCGGTTGTAAATCTCGTCTATCTATCGTTGTTCAAACCAACCGTTCCGTGGGCGATTGTTCCGATTGCGCTTTATGCGACAGGTTCGGCGCTGGCGTTTCCGTCTATTTCGCTGATGGTGATGAACCTGTTTCCGGCGCGCCGCGGCATGGCGACCTCGCTGTCCGGTTTTGTCACGGGCATGGTCAACGTGTTGGTGGCGGGGGTCATTTCGCCGGCGCTGTCACATTCATCGATGTGGCTGGCAATTGGCACGAGTGGGCTGATGTTATCCGGGTGGGCCTGTTGGTTTGCCTATCGACGGATGGTGACGCGCTCAACAAGTTGACGCTAACGTCAGCCGTAAATCATGCCCGTTGACGGCAATTCGTTTCAGTTGTGAACAACAATAAGACAATTGAAACCACGCCCCAAACCAGCATCATGCTAAATGCGCCGGAATAGGCGGACATATCGAACACACGTTTGCCGGCAAACGCGCCCGTACCCAACGTGCCTGTCCACGAGCCATCAAGCACCACCCCGACCAGCGGTTGCAAGATCATCGGCCCGGCAATCACCCCCATGTTAGCCACGCCAGAGGCGGTCCCGGCAAGCCGGGCCGGCACACTCTCTTTGGCGAACGCAAAACTGATGATGAAGCTGCCTGCACAAAATCCAATCATCGCAATGAGGGTGATGAGCGCAACGACAGAACCGATCTTGGTATAGATCAGTATTGACCACAAACCGAGTGCTGCGACCACACCGGCGATGTAGAGTGGCCGGCGTTTGCCGATACGATCCGACAGGGTGCTAAACACCAGCGTGCCCATCGCCCATGCCACCATCATCGTCGAGCACAACCCGGCGGCAAATGTTTGGGTCAACCCATAGTGCGTAGTCAGAAATGGCACGCCCCAAAGTCCGGCAAAGGTCAGCACCAGACCCGTCATTGAGCCGGATAAAAAAAACAACAAAATCGTATTGCGGTAGCCCAATACTTCGCGCAATCCCGTCCAGACGCTTTGTGTCCGTGCCGATTCATGATGGTTTGAAAATGACTTAAAGTTACGTTCCGATGGATCGTCACGCACCACCAGCCAAGACGCGAGCGCAATCAATATTGTGACCGCAGCGCTGACCCACATGATGCTGCGCCAGCCAAACGCATCGACCAATAGTCGCAATGGTGCACCGGCTGTGACCGCGCCGAATACACCGACCGCCAATGCGGCGGCGGATGCAAGTGCAAACTGCCGGGCCGGCATCCAATGTGAAGCGAGTTTTAGCATTGAAACAAATGCCACGCCAACCGAGCCGCCGATCAGCAGCCGCCCGGTGTTGGCCCAAAATACGTCAGGGGCCATGGCAAAAACCGCGGTGCCAATGGCGGCCAGACCGGCGCCGCAGGTGAGCAGGATACGAGGCCCGTATTTGTCGGCCAACAAGCCGGTTGGAATCTGCATGGCTACGTAGCTGTAGAAATAAAACGCGGAAAGGTTGCCCAGTCCCGCAGCCGTGAGTGTAAACGCCTGTGACAATTCGGCCGTGATCACGGCCGGTGCCACGCGTTGGTAAAAACCAATAAAGTACAAGCTGGCACCGAGGCCCCAAATGAGCCACGCCAGAGAGATCGGCGGGGCCGTCATTGTGATTTCGGTGTGTTCGGCAGTTGCGATTGGCGCACGTGGCGCACGTAAAGGAACGCGGGGAGTGCAAACGACAAGCCGACAATCAGGTTGGCGGGGATGAACAACCACCAAAACCGGATGCCGAGCCGGCGTGATTCGGCGTACATAAACGGCCAGAACACCAAACACGCAATACTAAAATCGACCAGTGTCGCCGCCGCAATCGGGCTGCCCCAAG
>JANOEV010000541.1:0-1606 GCA_031413695.1 Burkholderiales bacterium | reverse complement strand
GCCGGGCCGCTCAGGACTTTGGCGCCGTTAAACGGGTCATAGACGCTTTTGTCCGAGCAGCAGCCGATGACCTTACCGTTCTGATTCAGTGGCGAGGGTTTGTCACGAAAACTGATAAAGCTCACCTGCGGCGACGGGTAGGCAAGTTTGTGCGCGCAAATGGCGGAATAGGCGACGATGCTTTTTTTGGGGCCAACGCCGCCGGTCCATGCGTAGCTATCACCCTGCGCGGTTTGCAGTTCAACGGTTTGTTTGAGCGCACGATCCAGATTCAACAAAAAACACGGTGTCGATTCAAACGGATAGTTAAAGACGTAGTTATGGTTTGGCTTGAGTGATTTGGCCTTGATGGCTTTGCCGTCCCGATCGACCAGCTTTGCGCGGCCATAATCTTTTGCCGTGAGTGTGACGCCGGATTTTTTCGGCGCGGGGGGTGGCAGCGAAGAAGTCGCATTGCCCGCCGCCATGGCAGCACCCATGCAGCCTCCACCGCCGGTACCGATTGCACATATCTCAATAAACTTGCGTCGTTCCATCAGATCACACCTTCCAAAATTTGTACGTCAACCGTGGCACCCGCATCGACATTGCCGACATGGTCGTGCAGCATGATGAAACAGTTGGCGTCTGACATTGATTTCAAAATACCCGAGCCTTGCTCGCCGGTGGTTCGCACTTTCCACACGCCGTCTTCGGTGTACAACACGCCGCGCTGAAATTCGGTGCGACCCGGCGCTTTTTTGATCGGCGAGGTGCAAATTGCTTTAAGCAACGGCTGTACCGGCAGCGGCGATACCCCTTGCAGGGTCAGCAACGCATCGCGCACAAATTGGTAAAACGTCACCATTACGCTAACCGGATTGCCCGGCAGTCCAAAAAAATGCGCACTGTGGTTGTCAACTACGATCTTGCCGTAAGCGAGTGGTCGGCCGGGTTTCATGGCAATTTTCCAGAACACCACTTCGCCGAGCTTCGATAACAGGGTTTTGACGTAATCGGCTTCACCCACGGAGACACCGCCGGACGTGATAACAACATCGGCAATTGTCGCGGCATCACGAAATGCCTGCTCCAGCAACGCCGGGTCGTCGCGAATCACGCCCATGTCGATCGCCTCAATGCCCATGCGCGACAACATGCCATGCAGCGTGTAGCGATTGGAGTCGTAAATCTGACCCTCACCAAGCGGATTGCCGATTGAAACCAATTCGTCGCCGGTCGAAAAAAACGCCACCCGTAACGGCCGGTGCACCGCGACTTCACCGATGCCGAGCGAGGCCATCAAACCCAACTCGGCGGGTCTGACGATCCGGCCGCGCGCCAGCGCAACGTCACCCTGACGCAGGTCTTCGCCGGCCTCGCGTACATTTTGTCCGCGTTTGACACCAGTGCCGATGGCAATTGATTTGCCTGCCGCAGTGGCGCGCTCCTGCATGATGACGCTGTCGCATTCGGCTGGCACCACGCCGCCGGTAAAGATCCGCACACATTCGCCCTTGCCGATGGCGCCGGTAAACGGCGTGCCGGCGAAACTGACGCCGACTTCGGTGAGGGTGGTGTCAGCCGCGCCAAGATCGGCGAATCGTACCGCCCAGCCATCCATGGC
>JANOEV010000540.1:0-8619 GCA_031413695.1 Burkholderiales bacterium | reverse complement strand
CGCCGGTGGTTATTTGTACTTGACGCTGCAACCGTAAGGTGTTGATGTTGCGGTTGTCACGGCTTTGCCGGCTTTCGATTCGTCCAATGCCGCAACGACGAAATTTTTTGCCACTTTGATTTCATCCTTGTTGGTGCCGCGCTTGTCGTCGATCGCACCGGCGTAGACCAACATGCCGGCCGGGTTAATGATGTACATATGCGGGGTGGTCTTGGCCGAATAGGTCTGGCCAACCTTGCCGTTAGCATCCATCAAATAGTTGTCGGGTGCGGCTTTTTTGTCGGCAACATAGGCTTTGAGCTTGGCGTCCGGCATGTAGTCTTGATGCGACGGGTGGGTCGAATTAATGGTCAGCCATACCGTGTCTTTTGCATCATATTTGTTCTGCAGGCTTTGCATGTTGCCCGAGTCATAGTGTTTGACCACAAACGGGCACGCCGGGTTGTGCCATTCGAGCACCACGTGTTTGCCTTTGAAGTCGGCCAGCTTTACCGTTTTGCCGGAAAGGTCGGTCAGACTGAAATTAGGGGCGGGCTGGCCAACGGTTGAGGCAACAGCGGCACCGGCAAAAAGGGATGTGGTCAATAGCGCAATCAGGGTTGTTTTCATTGGGTGTCCTTGTATGGGTAATTTCAATGGCGAAAATTTATCATTCTGTCAACCGGTGCTTTGAACATCACGGTCGTCAAAAAGTTTCGTGGCAGCACGAAAATTCACCGCATTCTGAAAGACAAAAGGCCCCCGCAGGAGCCTTTTCGGGTGATACGCAGGCGCAAGCTTACGCCATGCGCGCCTTCAGTTCTGCATCGACCGCGTCCATGTATTGCTCGGTCGTCAGGTACGGATGGTCGGGGCGAATCAGGATCGCCAGATCCTTGGTCATTCTGCCGCTTTCAACGACATCCACGCAGGCCTTTTCAAGCGTCAGCGCAAAGTTCACCACGTCCGGTGTGTTGTCCATACGGCCGCGCGCTTGCAATCCGCGCGTCCAGGCGTAAATTGACGCAATCGGATTGGTCGAGGTTGGTTTGCCCTGCTGGTGCATGCGGTAATGGCGGGTTACGGTGCCGTGTGCGGCCTCGGATTCGACTGTTTTTCCATCCGGCGACATCAGGACGGACGTCATCAGACCCAACGAGCCGTAACCCTGCGCGACCGTATCCGATTGCACGTCACCATCATAGTTCTTGCACGCCCACAAATAGCCACCCGACCACTTCAGGTTGGAGGCGACCATGTCGTCGATCAGACGGTGCTCATAGGTGAGGCCGGCGGCCTCATATTTCGCGGCAAACTCCGCATCAAAAATTTCCTGGAAAAGATTCTTGAAGCGGCCGTCGTACACCTTGAGGATGGTATTTTTGGTCGACAAATAAACCGCGTATTTGCGCTGCAGACCGTAGTTAAGACATGCCCGGGCAAACCCTGCAATCGACTCGTCAAGGTTGTACATCGACAACGATATGCCGGCACCGGGCGCCTTGAAGACTTCTCTTTCAATCGGCGCAGACCCGTCGTCAGGGACAAATTTAACGGTCAATGTGCCGGCACTTGGAAACTGAAAATCGGTTGCACGATACTGGTCACCAAAACCGTGGCGGGCGACGACCACTGGTTTATCCCAGTGCGAAACAAGCCGCGGGACGTTCTTGCAAATAATCGGTTCGCGGAAAATTGTGCCGTCAAGAATATTGCGGATGGTGCCGTTTGGCGACTTCCACATCTGCTTGAGATTAAATTCCTTGACGCGCGCCTCGTCGGGCGTGATGGTCGCGCACTTGACGGCAACGCCGTGCTGCAAGGTGGCCATCGCCGACTCAACCGTGACTTTGTCGTCTGTTGCATCACGATGTTCCATGCCCAGATCAAAATACTTCAAGTCAATATCCAGATACGGCAGGATCATTTTTTCGCGGATCATCCGCCAGATGATGCGGGTCATTTCATCGCCATCCATTTCGACAACCGGGTTTTTGACTTTAATTTTTGACATGTGCGTTCCTGCGGTGGGGTGACAAAACGAGTGGGCGGATGTGTAACAGCCGCAAATTATAACAAAGCGCTCAAAGCGAGACGGGCGAAAATGAAAATGAAAATCACCGCCTGGGTTGCCGTTTCAGTCAAAAATGCCTGAAAATGACCGTGCTTAATCGAGTTTGATTTTGTCTGCCAGATACGCCGCTCGGGCTTGGCGCTCGGGTTGGATGGGTCAGCCGGCGTTTGCCCGCTGTTTGACGCTAAGGGAGCGACAGCGTGACGTCCGCCAACATGCTCCGGCCGGGTTGCTTTGCAAAGTCGAAATATTGTTTGTTGGCCAAATTGTCGACGGCAAAGCCGACGCTGACACGATCATTCAGGCGATAAACGATACGGGCGTGGAGCGTGGTACGCGCATCGTACGAGCCATAAACGCCTTGTACAATATTGAGATTGTTGTCGTCGCCCGAGCCGAATACATGCCCAACATGCCGGACAATCAGCGAGCCTTTCCACGCGCCATGTGCGCCGTCGATGCCCGCGTTGAACTGCACCGTTGGTACGTCAGGTAGTGTTTTGCCGACGCTGGTCGGTACGGCGGCGTTCTCGGTGATCCGCGCCCGCAGCAAACGCGTGGCGTTGGTAAACAGCGAAACCCCGCCGCCAAGTTTCTGCCGATATTCAAACTCGACACCCTCAACGCGGCCCCGGCCGGCGTTGACGGATTGGGTAAGTATTGAAGACTGGCGGCTGCGGTAAATCAAGCTGTCCAGCGATTGCGCAAATATACTCGCACTGAACTTCCCGAGGGAAATTGGCCGCCAGTCAAAACCCAACTCGGCGGCACGAACCGTCTCGGCCTTCAACTGGGGAGACGCCTCGTTGACGCTGAATGTGCCGGCGACGTTGGTAGGTGACACCGTGCGTGAATAGAGGTCGAGCAATGTTGGCGCACGAAAGCCAGTGCCGATACTGCTGCGCAGCGTAAGCGTGGTGTTTGCCTCAAAAACCAGCGCCAGCTTTGGGCTCGCCTGGCGCAAAACACGCCTCTGAAATTCTCTTTGAAAGGTGGGCGCGGTCATTTGAGTCACGCTTCCAGACGTAGAAAAATGATCCAGCCGAAGGCCGGCGTAGACAGTGAGACGATTTTTCCAAGTCATTTCTGTCTGTGCAAAGATTGCGGCGGTGTCGATGGTGCCCCGCCCACGGTTGAGCTGGTTTTGCCGCGAGCCTATATTGCGCCACGAAGCCGTTGCGTCGTCGTGCCGGTCCATGGTCAGATGGTTCATATTAGCGCCGACGGTCAGCCAGATATCCTGCCCGGCGGGCAATCGCCAGTGGGCGTCGATGTCGCGACGGGTGTCGCCTTGTTGGGTCCATGTTCCTGGCCCGCTATTAAATGTTGCGCCGGAACCTGGCTGCGCAAAGTCGAAGCGGTGATCAAGAAAGCCGGCGTGTGCCACAAACACCCCGCCTCTCGACAAACGCCGCTCCCATCGCAGCGAGGCGCGTGCGTCGCGTTCGTTTGACGGCGTGAAGGCTGCAAAGTCGATCGCGCTGATTTGTATGCGGCCTGCCAGCAACGGCACCGCACTAATGCTTCCGCTGAACAGTGGGCTACCGGCGACGGAGGTCAAAAACGTCTCAGGGTTGCGGTAACCCACGTTGTAGGCGGCGTATGACAAGGCGGCCACCCAGTCGTTATCCGGCCCGGCGCGTCCGAATAACTGCAATCCTGCGTTGCGTTGATCCCAGGGTCGCGCGCCTTTGTTTCCAATCCATAATGCAGGGCGACCGTCTGGCGTTGTTGTCAGACGCGCCCCAATCGCCGTTGCACCGCTACCGGTCGTGGGCGTCTTGACGACGTAATCGCTGTCGGGCCAAGCATCACTTGCGCGATAACCCAGCAGCGCCGACCAACCCAAGCCGTTGGCGTCACGATTGCCGGCGCGAATGGTTGCGCCGCTTGCACGCACCGCGCCGAGACCTTGTTCAACGCGACCAACAAATTCAGCGGCGGATGGTTTGCGGGTGATGACATGTATGACACCCGCCATGGCATTGCCGCCGTATAAGGCCGAATACGGGCCGCGTATGACCTCGATACGCTCGACGTTCTCCAGCGTGACGGCGGCCAGATCGATGCCGCCTGACAATGCACTATTAATCGACAGGCCATCGACCAGCACCAGCGTTCGGGTCGTGCGCGGGATACCGCGGATGGCAATGCTGGCCTGCGCACTAGATGGAAACGACGCACCGAAGGTGTTGCTGCGAACGTACAAGCCCGGAATTTCGCCCAGCACGTCACCGAGCCTTTGTGCCCGCCGCCGGGCAATATCCTCAGCGGTCACAACACTCACGCTAGCCGGGGCATCTGAAATGACCAACTCCATGCGGGTAGCTGTGACTGCAATACGATCCACAAGATCGTCGGACTGGGTGATGGCGTGAGCGGCCGAGGCCGACACCGCCAGCAGTAGTGCCACACATTGGCCAAGCGGAGGGACGGGGCGCGAATCAGGCCATTTCAAAAAACGCATGCAATCTCCAGTGGGTCGTATGGTCGGGTGGTGGATCGGCGGCTCAAATTGAGATACGCGCTGATCCCGGAAAGTCACGCAAAACTCACTGACTAAGCCAGTCGAAGCGAGTCTACGGACCTGACGGACAACGATTCCTTAATCTGTCTTAAGGACTCAATGAACGGGATGAACGAACCTATCGACACCACAAAACCGGTTCTTTCAAGGAGTGTTTATGTCAGCCGCCACTCGCATCAGGATGGTCCTATCAATTTTGCTTGTCGCCGTATACGGCAGCGCCGCCGCGCAAGCGCAGTCCGCGCCTAAGCCGGCGGACCCGGAGAAAAAAAACGTAGCCCCGGCAGACGTGAAATATCACGCAGCAGGTTCACCGTTGGCGGATACCGAGATGTATCAGAACGTCAATCCCAAAGCGCCGGCGATGACCAAAACAGAGTTCGAAACAGGCCGCAAGATCTATTTCGAACGGTGTGCCGGCTGCCATGGCGTCCTTCGCAAAGGGGCGACGGGCAAACCGTTGACGCCGGATAAAACGATTGCCTCCGGGACGGAATATCTCAAGGTTTTTATTAAGTACGGCTCACCAGCCGGTATGCCAAATTGGGGCACCTCAGGCGAAATGACTGACGAAGAAGTTGATGTGATGGCACGTTACATTCAACAGGACCCGCCGACCCCGCCAGAGTTCGGCATGCCAGAAATCAAAGGCACATGGAAGGTAATGGTGCCGGTGGCAAAGCGGCCGACCAAAAAGATGAACTCGTACAACATCGACAACATTTTCTCAACGACGCTGCGTGATAGTGGCGAAGTCGCGCTGATCGATGGTGACACCAAGAAAATTATCAACATTGTCAAGACGGGTTATGCGGTACACATCTCCCGCACCTCGGCCTCCGGTCGTTACCTGTTCGTGATCGGTCGCGACGGTCGGATCAATTTGATCGACTTGTGGATGGAAAAGCCAGACAACGTCGCCGAGGTGCGCGTCGGCCTTGAAGCGAGAAGTGTGGAAACGTCCAAGTACAAGGGTTTCGAAGACAAATACGCCATCGCGGGTGCCTATTGGCCGCCGCAGTACGTGATCATGAATGGCGACACCCTTGAGCCACTAAAGGTTGTATCGACCCGTGGCATGACAGTAGATACGCAGGAATACCACCCGGAGCCACGAGTGGCTGCCATCGTGGCATCACATTTCAAGCCAGAGTTTGTGGTGAACGTCAAAGAGACCGGCAAAATTTTGATGGTCAACTACCGCGACATCAACAACCTGACGACCACCGAGATTGGTGCTGCACGGTTTTTGCATGACGGCGGATTGGATTCCTCACACCGCTACTTCCTCGTCGCGGCTAATCAATCCAATAAGGTGGCGGTGGTCGACGTGAAGACAAACAAGCTTTCCGCACTTGTGGATGTCGGCAAGATTCCGCATCCCGGACGCGGAGCCAACTTTGTCCACCCCAAATTTGGCCCGGTCTGGGCGACCGGACACTTGGGAGATGAGTCCATCGCGTTAATTGGTACTGACCCCGCAAAAAGACCAAAAGAAGCGTGGAAAGTTGTTGCCACATTAAAAGGCCAGGGCGGCGGCTCGCTATTCCTCAAGACCCACCCAAAATCAACCAATCTGTATGTCGATACGCCGCTGAATCCAGACCCCAAGCTCAGCCAATCGGTCGCCGTTTTCGATATCCGTAACCTGGACCGCCCGTATACAGTACTGCCAATCGGGGAGTGGGCCGGCGTCACGGACGGAGCCAAGCGTGTTGTTCAGCCGGAATTTAACAAAGCCGGTGACGAGGTCTGGTTTTCAGTATGGAGCGCCAAAAATCAACAGTCTGCTTTAGTGATCGTCGACGACAAAACGCTCAAACTGAAGGCAGTGATCAAAGACCCGCGTTTAATCACACCGACGGGCAAATTCAACCTCTTTAATACACAGCGCGACATTTATTGAACGGAGAACTCTATGCGACATTTTCTAACGATTGTCATCACCGGTCTGTTTGCCTGTTCGGCGCAGGCGCAGGCGCTTGACGCCAAAAAAGCTGGCGAGTTGATGACCAAGGCAGGCTGTAACGCCTGCCACCAAGTTGAAAAAAAGGTGCTTGGCCCGTCCTATAAGGATGTGGCAATCAAGTATAAGACGAACGCAAAGGCGGCGGACTTGCTGGCCAAGAAAACACGTGAGGGTGGCGCAGGCGTTTGGGGGCCGATCCCGATGCCGCCCAACTCAAAAGAAAAAATCAGCGACGATGAACTCAAACAATTGGTTGCTTGGATACTGACCCTGGGTTAAGTTGGTCGCGCGTGTCGGCAAATGGCGGCAAAATCTGCCGGCACGCGCGCATAGCGGCGTTTAGGTTGATTTTTACCGCTCTCGTCACAAACGCTTTTGCCCAATCAATTGATTGCCCTCAGCCATCACTGCGCACCGGTGATGGGCGCTTTGATGTTTGCACGCAGGCGGGAAAAATTGAATTCAGAGCAACATCATCAACCGCACGTGTCGATACTTTTGCTTTAAAAGACCGTCTCGGCAAGCCGTTGTCGCCAATCGGGTTGTGGGAACACAAACATCGTGGCAGTGTGATCGTGGTCTTCCGCAACTCGCTGGAATGCTGGGAACTGTTTTTTCGATCGTTCGGGCCGGAGATTTTTGAAGGGTTTGTCCACGATTACCGCAGCGGTGAGGGGATCGCCGAATCGGGTACGGTGCGCTTGCGCCGGATGCAACTTCCGCGGGCTGCGACCGGCGTCAAAATCACGTCATTGCCATACATCGTTGTTGAAACAGTCGCCGAGCCCATCTGGTTCAATCTTGATATTCGCCGCGAAACCGAGCCGCCTGTGATCGACCGACGCGAATCTCGCGGCACCTATCCTTGAAATTCGCGCAGCCGTTGCAGATTCGGCACCACGATGTCGCGGCCCTCGATGCTGATCAAGCCGGCTGACTCCAGGTCGTGAATTACCCGCGAAAAATGCTCGGGCGTCAGATTTAAGCGAGAGGCAATGATCGCCTTGGTCGCCGGCAAATGAATGCGGGCGCAGTTGGACTCGTCTTCGGCCGAATCGTCACCCACACGCAGCAAGTAGCCGATAAATCGTTCGGCACCGGAGCGCATTGAGTATGCCTCGACATCGCGGACCAAGCCATGCAGTCGTGCGGACAGGCCGGCGATCATGCGTTTCGAGAACGCGGGATTATTTGCAATTTCGGCGTTGACGGCATCTTTTGCCACGTGCAGCAGCAGTGAGTCTGCCAGCGTTTGTGCGCCGACCGCATAGGGAATATCCATAAACATGATTGCCTCGGCAAACGAGCGTCCGGGGCCCATCAACTCGATGACTTTTTCCTGTCCCTGTGGTGACACCAATGAAAGTTTTACCTGGCCATACAGTACGATCCAGAAGCCCTTGCATTCGTCACCGCGCCGAAACAACACCTCGCCTTTTGGCGCAAATACCCGTTTGGTATTTTCTGCGATGCGTTCGACAGTTTCAGGCGTTGCATCCCGCAACAGGGGAATGTTCGCAAGGAAATGAAAGATCGGGATGTCAGGGTCGCTCATCGTCTGCCTAGTCTGCCGCGCGGAGCGTCAATTATCTTTCATTTCTTCATGCGGCGGGCTTTCATGGACCAGCCCAATGCCGTCAGCTGTTCGGCGCTGAGTAGATGGTGCGCCATTGGCAGCAAAATACTCTCTTCGTTGGCAATGTGTTGTCGATTGGCATGCGAAAAATGTTTGATCAGATCGGGGGCAAACGCTTGATTTTCACCCGCGGCAATCCTTGTCAATACGGGTTCAATTTCACGCCATTGCGCTTCAAACTGCCGGTGCTCGACCATTAGTCTGGCAATGATGTCAAATGCCCGCGCCTGCATTTCTGGTTTTCTTGCCTGCAGCAGCAGCATGGGAAACAAATCCGTCTCCTCGTCTTGATGGTGCATCGGCGCGGCAACATGAAAGTAGCGAAGAATGCCTTCTGCCGCCGATCTGGCCTGGCCGCACGCCCGCCCTCATTTCGCTCCGCCGCCAGGACATCGCTGCGGTGGAGCGATCCAAGGCCCTTTCGAACACGAGCA
>JANOEV010000539.1:0-9286 GCA_031413695.1 Burkholderiales bacterium | reverse complement strand
CACTTTACGCATCGCCACGGAGGCAGAAATGTACAAACACCTGTTGTTCCCGACCGACGGCAGCAAGGTTTCGCTCAAGGCACTTGATTCTGCGCTGTCCATGGCACGTATGTTTGACGCCAAGGTGACGGTGTTGACAGTCACGCCGCCTTACCCACCGGTTTACGCCGGTGACGGCTTTGTTTTCGACCCCATTTCCACCAAAGAATGGAAAGCCATCAACGACAAACACGCCGGCACTATTCGCGCGGATATCAACAAGCGTATTGTCAAAAGACAAGGTTCCAATGCGTTTCCGGTCAAGTTGCAATTCTTGTCAGTGGCCGACATCCAACCACATTACGCGATCATCGAGGCTGCCAAAAAACAAAAGTGTGATTTGATCGTAATGGCGTCACACGGTCGGCGCGGCCTGTCAGCCCTTTTGCTCGGCAGCGAGACCACCAAGGTTCTGACGCACTCGAAGATTCCGGTGTTGGTATGCCGGTGACGGCGCGCCGAGTATGATAATGCACTGCTGCGACGGCAGTTCATCCCGGCAGTGCATCCAATTATTTGACCAGCAGCACCGGCACCGGCGATTCCGCAACCGTTCGGTTGGCGACCGAGCCCATCACCAGATTGCCCAGCGCGGTGCGGCCATGGGTACCCATGACAACCATTTGAAAACCGTCCTTTGCCGCCATCGCCACTTTATGGCCGGGCTCACCAACCAGCTTGATTACGTTCGCCGTTCTTCCAGCTGATTTGAGGTGGGCAAGCGCATCAGTGAGCGCAACATCAGCCTCCTCGGCGTAATACTGATCGACCACATCCTTGCCGACCCATGCCTTTGCACGCGGCGACGGTATCGGCAGATGCACGTTGATCAAGGTAATGTCGGGCGTGACGCCAAACACGTCAGCGTGTTTTGTCACATATTCAACCGCCCGCAAACTGGATGACGATCCGTCAATGGCAACTAATACTTTCATCTTCTTGTCTCCACAAAATGGTTGAGCCTATGTTGCCACAAAGCCCGTGGGTGTATTTGACCTGAATCATCTTGCCAGCAATGAGGCGGCGTTTTTTATCACCGGCAGCGGCATAATTAGTCAATCACTGTGTATCGACCATCAGGAGCCACGCCAATGCCCACCCGTCGCGAAATGCTTGCAATGAGCGCCACTGCCGCAGCCGGTGTTTTGCTGCCAGTGGCGTCATCCGCCGCGCCGGTCGATGCTTCCGCGCCAACGACCGGCACGCCTGCGGGCAAGCCGTTATCAATATTGATTTTGGGCGGAACCGGCTTTACCGGCCCGCATCAGGTGCGCTATGCACTGAGTCGCGGCCACAAAGTCACGTTGTTCAATCGTGGCCGACGGCCGCGCGAGTGGCCGGCCGAGGTTGAAGAATTGGTTGGCGACCGCGACACCAACGATTACAGCGCCCTGAAAGGCCGCAAGTGGGATGTCTGTATTGACAATCCAACCACCCTGCCGCATTGGGTGCGCGACGCCGCAACGGTATTAAAAGGCAATATCAAACACTACATTTTTATTTCGACGATTTCTGTCTACACCGACTCGAGCAAGCCGGGCAGCGACGAAACCGCGCCGCGTGAGGTATACGCCGGCAAGGATGCATTGGCTGAAAACAATGCCTCGCTAAGGGCAAACATGCGTTTGTACGGCCCGCTCAAGGCATACAGTGAAGATGAGGCGCACCGCCAATTCAAAGGTGACACCACCGTGGTCCGTCCCGGCTTGATCGTCGGCCCGGGTGACGAGACTGATCGTTTCAGTTACTGGCCGGTACGCCTGGCGCGTGGTGGTGAGGTATTGGTGCCGCCGGCGAACGACCCCGTGCAGTTCATCGACGCACGCGATTTGGCCGAGTGGACGATTCGTGTTGCCGAAACCAAAACGCTGGGCGATTTTAACGGCCATGGCCCGGACTACGAGTTGTCGATGGGTGCGCTGCTTTACGGCATCCGCGCGGTGACGGCGAGTGGTGCGAAATTACGCGAGGCATCGGCAGAGTTTTTAGCGCAGAACAAGGTCAATATGTGGAGCGACATGCCGGTGTGGGTGCCGGGCAAGGGTGAAACCGGCGGTTTCCATCGCCGTCGCAACACCCGCGCCATCACCGCCGGCCTCAGCTTCCGACCACTCGCCGTGACGGCAAAAGATACCTTGGCGTGGTGGGAACAGCAGCCGGCCGAGCGCAGAAAAACCATGCGCGCCGGACTGACCGCCGAGCGTGAGACCGCCTTGTTGAAGCTGCTTGACGCGGCATCGGCAAAAACCTAAATCCATCTGCCAAAGCGAATATGCAAAAGCCCGCCTACGATGTTGTTGTGTTTGGTGCCACCAGTTTTGTCGGCGAGATTCTGTGCCGTTATTTGCAGCGGGAATTTGGCAGCCCGGCAAAACCCGGCGCGCGCAAACTCGACTGGGCGCTTGCCGGACGTTCGCGCGCCAAACTCGATGCGTTGGTGCGCACCCTTGGCGCGGATGCCAAGTCGCTCAACGTCATTGTTGCTGATGCGGCTGATGAAGCGGCGCTTGAAGCCATGTGTAAACAGACTCGCGTGGTGGTCTCGACCGTCGGGCCATATGCGTTGTATGGCGAGCCGTTGATTCGTGTTTGCAGCAAACTCGGCACCGACTATTGTGATCTGACCGGTGAGCCGCAATGGATGCGCCGCATGATCACAAAGTACAGCGAGTCCGCGGCAAACAGCGGCGCGCGCATTGTTCACTGCTGCGGCTTTGACTCAATCCCGTCGGATCTCGGCGTTTGGCATTTGCAACAACAGTCCTTGCTGCATTTTGGCGAGCCTTGCACCAACATCAAAATGCGCGTCAAGGCAATGCGCGGCGCGGCATCCGGTGGTACGGTTGCCAGCATGGTCAATATGGTCAAGGAAGCCGCGCGTGATCCGGGTCTGCGTAAAGAATTGACCAATCCGTATTCGCTTTGCCCGCCCGATACCGGCAAGACCCGTCAAACCAATGTCAAGGGCGCGGTGTTTGATGCCGATTTCCAGGCATGGTCGGCGCCGTTTGTCATGGCCGCCATCAATGTGCGTGTGGTGTTGCGTAGCAACGTCTTGCAAAGTCCGGCAAAAAACGCGCTGCCGACCATTGCGGAATTTCGTTACGACGAAGCGATGTTGACGGGCAAAGGGTTTGCCGGACGCAGCAGGGCAATGACGCTCAGTGCCGGGCTCGGCGGTTTTGTCGCTGGTGCCGCAATCCCGCCAGTCCGTTGGCTGATGGAAAAATTCATGTTGCCGGCGCCCGGTGAAGGACCCAGCCCGTCCGCACAGGCCAGCGGTTTTTTTGATTTTCGGTTTGTCGGCCGTACCAGAGATGGCCGTGAGCTGCGTACCAAGGTCACCGGTGATCGCGATCCCGGCTATGGCTCAACCGGCAAGATGCTCGGTGAAGCCGCGGCGTGTCTGGCGCAGGAGGTGCCAAAGTCCGAGGTGCCCGGCGGGTTCTGGACACCGTCAACCACATTCGGTGAACGTCTGCTGAAACGGTTGGAAGCGCACGCGGGGGTGAAGTTCATACTGGTTGAAGCCTAGCCCTCGCGATTGCGCATCCAGTCGGCGGTATTGGCAAACGACGCAACCAGTTGATCCCTTAACGGCTCGGCCACGCCGGTAACCACCATCGCGCGCGTCATACACGCCATCCATTGGTCACGTTCGGCTTCACCAATGGCAAATGGCATGTGCCTTGCCCGCAGCCTTGGGTGGCCGTAAACATCGACATACAACGGCGGGCCGCCGAGCCAACCCGACAAGAACATAAACAGCTTGTCGCGCGAACCGGTCAATGACTGCGGGTGCAACTTGCGGATGCCAAAAAAGTCGGGGTCTTCGTCCATTTGGTCGTAAAACGTATCGACCAATAAACGCACGGTTTTTTCCCCGCCAAGCATGGCGTATGGGGTCAATTGGGGATTCGGTCCGGCTTCTTTGATGTCCATAAACAAATTCTAGGGTGCGCGCCACTATAATTTGCCCACAATGAAAAAATATTTAGCGCTCAAAGTCGACGTTGATACGTTGAAGGGAACCAGGCAGGGCGTGCCGCAGCTGATTGATTTGTTCAAAAAGCATCAGGTCGGCGCAACGTTTTTATTCAGCCTCGGACCGGATCACACCGGCCGCGCCATCAAGCGGGTGTTTCGCAAAGGCTTTTTTGCCAAGGTAAAGCGTACCTCTGTGGTATCGCATTATGGTTTTCCGACACTCTTGTATGGCACCGTATTGCCCGGTCCGGACATCGGCAAGCGCAGTGGCGACACGTTGCGGCGCGCCCGCGATGAAGGCTTCGAAGTCGGCATACATTGCTGGGACCACGTGCGCTGGCAGGACGGTTTATCAACGGCCAGCGAACAATGGACCCGCGCGGAAATGGAACGGGCGCAGAATCGATTTTGCGATATCTTCAAGACGCCCGCCAAAACGCATGGTGCGGCAGGTTGGCAAATGAACACCCACGCACTGCGCCTCACCCAGTCGATGGGGTTTGAATATTGCTCGGACGGGCGTGCCCATCATGGTGAAGGGGTGCCGCACTACCCGGTGGTCAATGCCGAGATTATCGACTGCCCGCAGCTGCCCACCACCCTGCCGACACTCGATGAATTGATTGGGCTCGATGGTGTGACCGAACAAAACGTACACGAGACCCTGCTTGCTGTTTCAGCCAAAAATGACTGGAAAAGCCCTCCACCGCTTGGGTTTGATACGCCGCCACATGTTTTTACCATGCACGCCGAACTCGAAGGCATGCGCTGTCTGCCGGCACTCGACAAATTGCTCAACGGCTGGAAGGAACAGGGGTTCACGCTGGTGGCGACCGAGACGATCGCCGGACAATTGGCGCGTGAGAAATTGCCATACTTTGTCGCTGAACAAGGTGCGATTGCCGGACGATCCGGTACCCTGCTTGTACAAGGCAAACCATTCCTGCCGGCGGGCCATGCCGATGTGTCGCACCTTTGTCAAAATACGCTGTCAGAATGAGCCGCATGGCGTGATTTGCATCGCGCCGCATCCCGCAACCACCAGACCAAACGAGCACATCATGAGCCAATCCGTTGCAGATTTTGAAGTCGCCGCCACCGGCAATCAGCGTTTTGCCTCTGCCGCGTTCCGGGGTCACCCCTACGTTGTTTATTTCTACCCGAAAGACGACACGCCCGGTTGCACCATCGAAGGCGCGCAATTCCGCGATCTGCACAAGGAATTCATCAAGGCCGGCTATATGGTATTCGGCGTGTCCCGTGACAGCCTTGCCAGCCATGAAAGATTCAAGGCAAAGATGGCATTTCCATTCGACTTGCTGGCGGATACCGACGAAACCATGTGCAAGGTATTCAACGTCATCAAAGAGAAAAACATGTATGGCAGGAAGGTTTTTGGTATCGAACGCTCGACCTTCATCATGGGCAAAGCCGGTGAAATTGCCCGGGAATGGCGCGGCGTGAAAGTCGACGGTCACGCGGCCGAGGTGCTGGCGGCGGTCAAGGCCGCAAACGGCGTGTCGGTCTGACCGCGTCAAATCACCCCACCGGCAAAACCGTACAAATTCTGTGATAGTCTGCCATTAACAGATCACGCATCCAAGCCCGCCAGAATTGAACCTACCATTATTCCTGCCTTACCCAGCGCCCTCTTGTGCAGCCCGCACAAGGGGGCGTTTCACTTTTGAAGTTGCCACACCGCTGTTTTCACCGCTGTTCTTACCGTTCTTTTTCTGATGTATTTCCCACGTTCTGACCAAACCTGAGAGAGGCAAACACCTTGGCTCCAAAACCCGGCAACGCAAAACGCGTCCCAACAGCTGCACGCATCGCCAATAAATTGTTTGTGCTGGATACAAACGTATTGATGCATGATCCGACTTCGCTGTTTCGTTTTGAAGAACACGACGTGTACCTGCCGATGATCACGCTCGAAGAACTCGACAACAATAAAAAGGGCATGACCGAAGTCGCGCGCAACGCACGCCAGGCCACCCGTTTTCTCGACGACATTGTTTCCGGACAGGAAGGTGACATCGAACTCGGCATCAGTCTGTCGAGCCACCGCAACGGCGAGGCCTCCGGCCGGTTGATGCTGCAAACGCGCCCGGTCACGCTTGAGTTTCCGTCGGCGTTGCCGGATAGCGGCAAGGCCGACAACCAGATCATTGCGGTGGCACTCGATCTGCAGCATCACAACCCCAAACGCAGTGTGGTGCTGGTGTCCAAAGACATCAACATGCGTATCAAGGCGCGCGCCATCGGGGTGGCGGCCGAGGATTATTTCAACGACAAGGTGCTGGAAGATACCGATCTGCTCTATACCGGTATGCGTGAACTGCCCAAGGATTTTTGGGACAAACACGGCAAGGATATGGAATCGTGGCAGGAACACGGCCGCACGCTGTATCGTATCAAGGGGCCGATGGTCGGCGCAATGATCCTGAATGAATTTGTTTATCAGGATATCGACAAACCGTTTTACGCGATGGTGCACGCGGTAGAGGGCAAGACCTGTGTGCTGAGAACGCTCAAGGACTACACCCACCAGAAAAACAACGTCTGGGGAATCGTTGCGCGCAATCGTGAACAAAATTTTGCCCTTAATGCGCTGATGGATCCCGAGATTGATTTTGTCACGCTGCTCGGTCAGGCCGGCACCGGTAAAACGCTGATGACGCTGGCGGCGAGTCTGATGCAAACGCTCGAATTCAAAACCTATTCGGAAATCATCATCACCCGGGTGACGGTACCGGTGGGTGAAGATATCGGATTCCTGCCCGGCACCGAGGAAGAAAAAATGAATCCGTGGATGGGTGCACTCGAAGACAACCTCGACGTGTTGAATTCATCTGACGAAGAATCGGGTGACTGGGGCCGTGCCGCCACACGTGATTTGATCCGCAGCCGCATCAAGGTCAAGTCGCTCAACTTTATGCGTGGTCGTACCTTCTTGAACAAGTTCCTGATTATCGACGAGGCGCAAAACCTCACGCCGAAACAAATGAAAACACTCATCACCCGTGCTGGCCCCGGCACCAAGGTGGTTTGCCTGGGCAACATTGCGCAGATCGATACACCTTATCTTACGGAAGGGTCGTCTGGTTTGACCTATGTGGTTGATCGTTTCAAGGGCTGGTCACATTCCGGCCATATCACGCTGCAGCGCGGCGAACGGTCACGCCTGGCCGACCACGCAGCCGACGTGCTTTGATACCATTGTTACCCCGCGCCACCGTCACAATCGCCATGCAATTGGTTGCGATTGTGGCGGCAGCCGCGCTACCCGCATCCCCGGCGGCGCGGCCGTTGACCGAAACCGATCTTGCCTCACCGGCCGCCAACGCCATCAAAAAAGTGCCGAAAGAAGTCATCAATGCGCCCAAGCCGAAACGCTTTTCACTCGAGGCAAAACAAGACGAGGATCTGGCGGCGGCCCGCTATACCGAAGAAATTCGTGTGTTTGGTGATCGCGATCCGGAAGATGTGGTTGCGCAAAAGCGACCGCCGTTGCTCGCATTTCGCGACAAACTTGCACGAGAACGCACGCTGACGCCAAAAGACATCACCATGATGGGTTTATGCTTGATCGGACTGTGTGGCGCCAACTACGGCCAAGATGGCGCACCGGTTGAAGATAAAACAATCCCGCGCGGCGAACGCGGCGCACAAAAATCGTCGATCGAGATGATCAGGCAATTCAGCGGCACCTACCAGTGATGGCGCAGCGTTTTCCGCACTGCAACAACAGTGCGCATCACGCGTTTGACGCAAAGCTCAGGTAACATCAAATTTGTCCGGACAGATTGCGGCCGTTGAATCGGCCCGCAGCTCGATCAAAAACTAGAAAAACAATTTGAACCCACGCACGCTCCCCCCTAGCCAAACGGGCACCGCCGCATGAAAAAAGGTTTTTATACCATCATGGCGGCGCAGTTCTTCAGCTCGCTGGCCGACAACGCCCTGTTCATCGCGTCGATCGCGTTGATCCAGCAGCTCGAAGGGCCGGCGTGGATGACGCCGATGGTCAAATGGGGTTTTGCCGTTTCGTATGTGGTGCTGGCCGCATTCGTCGGTGCGTTTGCCGATTCGATGCCAAAAGGCCGCGTGATGTTCATCACCAACCTGATCAAAATTATCGGCTGTTTTGTCATTTTCTTTTTTGACTTCATCAACCTGCCCGGCAACGGTGAATTCTGGGTGGTGTTTTATGGCTACATGATTGTCGGCATTGGTGCGGCGATGTATTCGCCCGCCAAATACGGCATCCTCACCGAGTTGTTGCCGCCCGAGCAATTGGTCAAGGGCAACGGCTGGATTGAAGGCCTGACGGTGGTATCGATCATTTTGGGCACGGTGCTCGGCGGCACCCTGATCAGCCCAAATGTGTCCGGCGCCCTTCTGAAACTTGATTTCCCAATCATCGATACCGGGGTCAACAGTGCACCCGAAGCGGCGATTCTGGTGATCGCGGTCTTTTACGCGATTGCCGCCGTGTTTAATTTGAATATTCCCGACACCGGTGCACGTTATCCTGAACAAGGCCGCAATCCGATCAAACTCATCACCGATTTTTGGCGTTATGTCGAAACGCTTTGGACCGACAAACTCGGCCAGATTTCGCTTGCCGTCACCACACTTTTTTGGGGCGCCGGTGCGACGCTGCAACTGATTGTCCTCGAATGGGGCCGCCAGCAACTCGGCCTGCGACTCGATCAAGCGTCGATCCTGATGGGTGTGGCGGCACTCGGCACGGTTGTCGGCGCGGTCATCGCCGGGCGGTTCATGACCCTCAAGAACGCGTTGAAAGTATTGCCGTACGGCGTGGCGATGGGCTTTGCGGTGATGGTCATGCCGATTACGTTCTCAAAGCCGGCCGTCTATTCGGTGCTGATTTTTGTCGGCGGGCTGGGCGGCTTTTTTGTCGTGCCGATGAATGCGTTGTTGCAGCATCGCGGCCATATCCTGCTTTCTGCCGGGCACTCAATCGCGGTGCAAAACTTTAACGAGCAACTGAATATCCTGTTAATGGTCGCCGCCTACTCGGTGATGTTGTCATTCGGCTGGCACATCAACACCATCATCATTATTTTTGGTTCTATTGTCGCCGTGTTGATGATGGCAATCATGTACTGGAACCGGGTCAATCACCAAAAGGATCCGTTGCTCGACAACATCATCGGCATGGAAAAACACGAGACGCCGTCACAGTTTCTGGAGCGGCCGCACGTCTAACCAGGCGTTTTGGGGCGGTGTAAGG
>JANOEV010000538.1:0-7295 GCA_031413695.1 Burkholderiales bacterium | reverse complement strand
CACGGTTATACGCGACATTCGGAATCTCGATACCGTGCGGGCTCGACACCGGCAGACGATTGAGCCAACGGTAGACCGCCGCAAGCACGCCGCCATGTGTGACGATAAGTATCCGGCTGCCGGCATGGGCTTGTGCGATGGCCTGCAATGCACCAACCACGCGTCGATGAAACTGATTGCGCGATTCGCCGCCGGTCACGGCAAAATCCGGATCAGTATCACGAATACGGGAAAACATCTCCGGATGATCGCGGTCGATTTCCCCGTACGTCTTGCCTTCGGCAACACCAAATGCCCGTTCCCGAAGCGCATCGATGAAGCGGATGGTATGACCTGTTCTCGCCGTGATGAGTCGGGCGGTATGGGCCGCGCGCGGCAGGTCGCTGGCGACAACCTGATCAATCAAATCGGTTTTGATATCCTTCAACAATCGTTCGCCCATGGCGTGTGCCTGCGCCACACCTTCCGGCGTCAATGCGCTGTCGGAATGTCCCTGAATACGTCCTTCGCGATTCCACGTTGTCTCACCATGACGAACCAGAATCAACGACGTCATTTACTGATCTGCGTGACACCACCCATATACGGCTGCAGCGCCGCGGGGATCGACACCGAACCATCGGCCTGCTGGTAATTTTCCAGGATCGCCACCAATGTCCGGCCAACCGCCAGTCCCGAGCCGTTGATGGTGTGCAGTGATTCTGTTTTGCCGGCGGCGTTCTTGAATCTGGCCGTCATCCGGCGCGCTTGGAACGCCTCAAAATTTGAGCAACTGGAAATTTCGCGGTAAGTATTCTGCGCCGGCAGCCAGACTTCCAAATCGTAGGTCTTGGCGGACGCAAATCCCATGTCGCCGGTACAAAGCAACATGGTTCGAAACGGCAACTCGAGCCGTTTAAGGATTGTTTCGGCGTGCATCGTGAGCGCCTCATGTGCCTCGGTCGACTTTTCGGGCGCCACGATTTGCACCATCTCGACTTTGTCGAACTGATGCTGGCGGATCATGCCGCGTGTATCCTTGCCGTAGCTGCCGGCCTCGGAACGAAAACACGGGCTGTGACAAGCGTACCTAAGCGGCAGCGAATTGAGTTCGACCATGGTGTCACGGACAAAATTGGTGACCGGATACTCGGCGGTCGGAATGAGGTACAGATCGCGTCCTTCAATCTTGAACAAATCGTCCTTGAACTTTTCAAGGCTGGACACACCATCTGCCGACTCGGGTCCGACCATGTACGGCACGTAAACCTCGGTATAGCCGTGCTCCAGCGTGTGTACATCAAGCATGAATTGGGCAAGCGCACGATGCAGCCGTGCCACACCGCCTTTGAGCACTGAAAAACGTGCGCCGCTCAACTTGCCCGCGGTTTCAAAATCAATGCCACCGAGTGCCTCGCCGATGTCGGTATGGTCTTTGGGCGTGAAATCGAACACCCGCGGTGTGCCGTACCGGCGTACCTCGACATTGTCGTCGGCATTTTTGCCATCCGGCACCTCTGCGCGCGGGATATTGGGAATCACACGCAAAAACGCATTGAGTGTGGTCTGCAATTCAGCCAACGCTGATTCGTTCGCCTTTAATGCGTCGCCAATACCATTGGTTTCGGCCAGCACCGCCGTCGCGTCTTCACCCTTCCCCTTTAGGATGCCGACCTGTTTCGAAAGTGTATTGCGCCTGGCCTGCAATTCTTCAGTCTTGATTTGCAGCGACTTGCGCCGGTCTTCAAGTGAACGAAACGTCGCTTCGTCGAATACCACACCGCGGCGCGCCAAGCCGGCAACAATGGTGGGCAGGTCTTTTCGGAGTTGCTGAATATCGTGCATGTCAAATCCTGTTGTTTGCCGGCATCTGAATCCGCCGGCAGGTCAGGCTGGCTGATTCAAACCATCGACGTTATTTTTGAAACGACGCGTCTTGATCTCGGCCCGGCCGCATCGACGGGTTACGGTTTGGCGCCGTGCGCAACCGCGTCGGGCGCAACCGCGTCGGGCGCAGCGCAACAGCCTCTCTTAATCAGGATCTAGGGGCGCGGATGGGCGGGTGGCTGCGTGGAAAGATGGCTGCGTGCGTCATGACTTGGATTTTCCATCAAGTTCCCTCAACTGCGCAAGTTTTTCACGAATCTTCGCCTCCATCCCGCGATCGGTCGGTTGATACCAGCCGGGACTGGTCACTCCATCCGGCAGATAACGCTCGCCCGCCGCATAGCCGCCTGCTTCATTGTGCGCATAACGATAATTTGCGCCCATGCCAAGCGACTTCATCAACGTGGTCGGCGCGTTGCGCAAATGCATCGGTACCGGGCGCGAAACGTCGGACGCAACAAACGCCCTCACCGCGTTGTAAGCGGCATAGACGGCATTGGACTTGGCGGCGATGGCCAGATAAACAACCGCTTCTGCCAGGGCCAACTCGCCTTCGGGCGACCCAAGGCGTTCGTATACATCGGCCGCGCTCAGTGTGATTTCCAGTGCGCGCGGATCCGCCAGGCCGATATCTTCCGAGGCCATGCGAATCATGCGCCTGGCGAGATAACGCGGGTCCACCCCGCCGTCAAGCATCCGGCAAAACCAATAGAGCGACGCGTCCGGATCCGAGCCGCGAACACTTTTATGCAGTGCCGAAATCTGGTCGTAGAAATTGTCGCCGCCCTTGTCGAATTTTTTTGCGGCGCGCGCGAGCACGTTTTCGACAAATGCCACATCAACGCGGCTGACATTCTGCGATTCAACCGCCGTCGCCAGTTGTTCAACCAGATTCAACAAACGACGGCCATCACCGTCCGCCAAATTAACGATGCGCGCCTTGACCGGTTCAGGTTGCGTGACGCCGTTGCCACCCGTCTGATCATGCCTGTCCAGGCAATCATCCAAACCGGCCGCCTTGGTGGCGCGGCCGAACATTTCGCCCAACGCGTCGTCATCAAGCGCATTCAGCACATAAACCGCCGCACGGGACAGCAGCGCATTATTCAATTCAAACGACGGATTCTCCGTTGTGGCGCCGATGAATGTCACCAACCCCGATTCCACGTGCGGCAAAAACGCGTCCTGCTGGCTTTTGTTGAAGCGATGCACCTCGTCGACAAACAAGATCGTCCTGCGATTAAGGTTGTCACGATTCATCTGCGCGCGTTCAATCGCTTCACGTATTTCTTTGACACCCGACAGCACTGCCGACAGCGCAATGAAGTCAGATTGAAACGCGTTCGCCATCAACCGTGCGATGGTTGTTTTGCCGACGCCGGGTGGCCCCCATAAAATCATCGAATGTGGTTTACCCGATGTGAACGCGATGTGGAGGGGCATACCCTCCCCGGTCAGGTGGGCCTGGCCGATCACGTCCGCAAGTGTTTGCGGCCGCAGACGTTCGGCGAGCGGCACACTGTCCAAATGATTGTGGCCGGTGGCGTTGCCCGTCGCGACGCCGGGCGCAACGGCGGGGAACAAATCACCCACGCGCTGCACCGGCAAAAAACGAAAGTCGTTTATTGGCGGCCATCCTCAGGCAACAATTTGCCGGGATGCCCACCAAATGGCGACATTGATAGCTCATTTCGCCGCCTCGCCAACCACGTCCGCGCCTTTGGGCGGCGTAAAGCTGAAACTTGACGCGTCAATTTTGGCGTTTCGCTCAAACTTGCTGAGGACTATGCGGGTGGTGTTGCCAAATGCGTCGGCAAGCTCCATGACCTGCAGTGTTTCACCGGCAAAACCCATGCGAATTTTTTCGATGCCCGCGTCTTTTTGTTTCGGTTCGGCATTCACCCAGACCAGCGCGTCTGACTGGCCGCCGGCAACCAGGGTGAAGGCCGCGTCGATTTCAGCACGTCCGGCCAGCAACGCGGCCGGGGTCGATGAAAATGCCGCGTCGAGTTTGCGAATTGTCACCTGATTCAAATCCTGGTCGAACAACCAGACATTTTTGCCATCACCAACTATCACCTGCGCCGGCTTTTCATACACCCAACGAAATTTCCCCGGACGCTGGAACTGCAAAACGCCCTTCGACGGCGTCGCCGACTTTCCCTTTGCGTCGGTAACCGTCTGGGTAAAGTCCGCGCGCGCCGATTGAGTCGACTGCACAAAGCGCCGGAATTGACCGATGGCATCATTGGTCTGGCCGAACACCGGCATGCCGCCAGGCAACATCAATAAGGCACAAACCAAAAGACAAATTTTTATCATTTATTTTCAACCAGTGAACAGCACGGGGGATAACCAGGGGAACTGCCCCAACAATTTCTTAACGCGCCAGAGCAAGGCTGCGTTCACCGTCGGCGGCCAAAAGACGCCGCGTTGGGTTTGTTCTATTGTTCGCTGCGTGTTGGCGCCAGGATTTCACGGTTGCCGTTGCCGCCCATGGTTGATACCAGGCCGGCCTTTTCCATATCCTCAAGCAATCGTGCGGCACGGTTGTAGCCGATGCGCAAATGCCGTTGTACCAACGATATGGACGCACGTTTGTTCTGCAACACAATTTGCACCGCCTGATCATACAGCGGATCTTTTTCGCCGCCACCTGCGGCGTCACCATTACCGCCGCCCAATGCGTCCGACATCGACTCGTCCGGCGCGTCGAGGATGCCGTCGATATACGCCGGTTCGCCCTGCGTCTTGAGTTGTTGAACCACGCGGTGTACTTCGGCATCGCTGACAAACGCGCCGTGCACACGTTGCGGCATGCCGGAGCCGGGTGGCAGATACAACATATCACCCTGCCCCAACAGCGCTTCCGCACCCTGTTGATCAAGAATAGTTCGTGAATCGATTTTTGACGACACCTGAAACGCCACCCGGGTCGGTACGTTGGCCTTGATCAGACCGGTGATCACATCAACACTCGGTCGTTGTGTGGCCAGCACCAGATGGATCCCGGATGCGCGCGCTTTTTGCGCAAGACGCGCAATCAACTCTTCGACTTTTTTACCGACCACCATCATCATGTCCGCCAGCTCGTCGATCACCACCACAATCAACGGCAGCGCCTCGAGGGGCTCGGGGCGCGTCCGGCGTGAGCGAAAACGGGTGCGGCAACGGTGCGCCCTTTTCCTTTGCCTCGCGCACCTTGGTGTTAAAGCCGGCCAGGTTGCGCACACCGACGGCACTCATTAGTTTGTAGCGCCGATCCATTTCTGCCACACACCAGTTGAGCGCATAACCGGCGTGCCGCATGTCGGTCACGACCGGTGCAAGCAAATGTGGTATCCCCTCGTAGACTGATAACTCGAGCATCTTTGGATCGATCAGAATCAACCGCACTTCGTTGGCGGTGGCTTTGTACACCAGCGACAAAATCATGGCGTTGATGGCAACCGATTTACCGGAGCCGGTGGTGCCGGCCACCAGCACGTGTGGCATTTTGGCGAGGTCGGCAACCACCGGCCGGCCGGCAATATCCTTGCCCATCGCAATGGCAAGTTTGGAGGCCATATCGCCATAAACCGCCGAACCGAGAATTTCCGACAACCGTACGATTTCGCGTTTCGGGTTCGGGATCTCAAGCCCCATATGCGAGGTACCGGGTATCGTTTCAACAATTCGAATCGAGATGACCGATAACGCCCTTGCCAGGTCGCGGGCCAGGTTTACGACGGTCGATCCCTTGACCCCGACCGCCGGCTCGATTTCATAGCGGGTAATCACCGGACCGGGGTACGCCGCAACCACTTTGACGCTGACATTAAAATCCATCAGCTTGCGTTCGATCAGCCGCGAGGTAAATTCAAGTGTTTCAGCCGATGGGCGCTCAATGATGGCATCGGCGGGATCAAGCAATGCAATCGGCGGCAACGGCGAATCCGGCATGTCCGAAAACAACGGGGCCTGTTTTTCTTTTTTCGCGCGGTCCGATTGCGGAATTTCGATAATTGTCGGCTCAATCCGGATCGGCGGATGATCCTCGATCTCGCGCCGCATCTCGTCGACTTTTTCCTCGCGCTCGGACACCGCCTGTTCGCCGACTTCACGGTCGCGCTTGGCCTCGATACTGCCTTTGGCGGCGAGATAAATCCACTCCACGCCGGCACCAACCCGCTCGGTCAAACGGATCCATGACAAACCGGAAAAGACCGATAACGCTGATGCACCGAGCGCCAGCAACAGCACGGTGCCGCCGACAAAACCAAACGCCGTTTCAATGCCGCCGGCAAGCAAGCCGCCGATCACACCGCCCGGACCATTCGGCAACGCTGCCTTCATGGTGTGCAATCTGAGCGATTCGAGCGACGACGACGCGACAATCAACACCAAAAAGCCGATCATGGCGATGGCAATATTGCGTCGGTCAAAAACACCCCATTGGTCGACCCGGCGAAACAAGCGCAACACACCATAGGCGGCAAGTACCACCAGCCACCACGCCGACAAGCCGAACAGGCCGAGCAAAAAATCCGACAGCCATGCACCCGTCACGCCGCCCTTATTGACAACCGGGGCACCGATGCCGGAAAAGAAATACCCGGCATCGTTGGCCGCGTGGGTGGCAAAAATCAGCGCAAGGTAGACCGCCAGCGCCAACAACACAATCCAGCCGGCTTCTCGAACCAGCTTGGAGACCCGCGTTGACTCAAGCGTATCGGTCCGGTTCAAAGCGGCGCCCGCGCCGGGCGGGAAATAGTCGTTATCGGTTGTGCTCATAGACGACGATTATAAGCGGCTTGGCGGGAGGAATCGGCGGCGAACCGACTCGACGCTCGCAACCCGGGTTGTCAAAAGCTTGGCGGCAATTGCTGATTGTGAATCGTGATCTGCTTGGACTCGATCGAGATATAGCCCCGCTCGGAAAGATCCTTGAGAATTCGATTCACCATCTCACGTGATGCACCGACCATATTGGCAATTTCTTGTTGTGAGAGTTTTTCGCCAACCACCAGCTTGCCGTCGGTTTCCACGGCAAGCTCAAGCAGCGTGTTGGCGACCCGCCCGTAAACATCCATCAGGGCCAACGTCGAAATCTTGCGGTCGGCGTCACGCAGGCGCTTGGCCAGCGCGGTCATGACCGTGGTGGCAATCCGGGGCGCACGCGTCAGGCAGGTTTGAAATGCCTGATGTGACAACACCCTCAGCGTGGTGCTTTCGATCGCCGCGACCGAGGCAGACCGTGGTTGTTTGTCGATCAACGCCAGTTCCCCAAAAAAATCGCCCTCACCGAGTATTTTGAGGATAATTTCTCGGCCGTCTTCATCACCAATAAACACCTTTACCCGTCCGTGGGTGATGGCAAATAGCGAATCACCAAGGTCACCCTCGGTCATGATGACGGTTCCGCGCGGCACCGTTTTTTCAGTCGCCAA
>JANOEV010000537.1:0-3275 GCA_031413695.1 Burkholderiales bacterium | reverse complement strand
GTTCAACCCGCAGGAATTGTGGCCCGGCGTCTCAAATCCGCGATAATGAACGGCATATGACGAACCCATTTGAAAAACCAGAACCAAATAAACACAGCTATTTCCAGCCATTTTTGCCTGTAAACGCCCGCACCTGCTTGTGTTTTAATTTCAACACCCGCCGTTTGGCGGGAAAATTCTTTTCCAATTGAGCGCCACCACACCATTCTGGAAAACCGTCATCCCCGGCCTGACGGCAGCGGTCGTGATCGCCATTGCTGCGATGTTTCTCGCCGAGCACTATCGGGCCTCGGCGATGTTGTTTGCGTTGCTGCTCGGCATGGCGCTGAATTTTCTGGGGCAGGAGGGACGCACCGTGCCCGGCGTGATTTGGTCGGCGTCACCGCTGCTGCGGATCGGTGTTGCACTGCTTGGCCTGCGCATCACCTTCGGCGAGATCGCCGGGTTGGGCATCAACGTGACACTGCTGGTGGTAACCGCCGTGATCGCCACCATCGTGTTCGGCGCAATCATGAGCCGCTTTGTGCGCGCCGAAAATAACTTCGGTGTACTCACCGGTGGGGCGGTTGCCATTTGTGGCGCATCGGCCGCGCTCGCGGTCTCGGCAATCCTGCCCAGACACGCCAACACCAACCGCGACGCGACCTTCACCGTGATTGGTGTCACCGCTTTGTCGACCATTGCCATGGTCATCTACCCCTTGGTCTCACACGCCATGGGATTTACCGACAGGCAGGCCGGCATTTTTTTGGGCGCCACCATCCATGACGTTGCGCAGGTGATCGGTGCCGGCTATTCGGTGTCGCCGGAGGCGGGTGATACGGCGACGATTGTCAAACTGCTGCGGGTGGCGATGCTGCTGCCGGTGATCTTGGTGCTGTCGATTGTGTTTCGTAATCAACACGTCACCAATGCCGACGGCACCCACCCCAAAAAACCGCCGTTGCTGCCGTGGTTTGCCGTGGCATTCGGCGTGCTGGTCGCGGTGAACAGTCTGGTGGCGCTGCCGAAAGAGTTTTTGTCATTTGCCAATGAGGCCTCGCGCTTTTTGCTGGTCACGGCGATTGCCGCCATCGGCATGAAAACCCAACTCAAGGAGCTGGTGTTGTTGGGCTGGCGGCCGGTGGTGTTGATTGTCGCCGAGACGGTGTTTCTGGCCGGCATGATCATCGTCGGCATGAAGTGGTTTTTGTAACCGGCTGACCCGGCCCGACAACACGTGACACCTACCGCCCACCCTCACGCTGAATACAATGCGATCCTGGTTGCGCCATTTGGTTGTGTCGGTATTTTGAGTGATGACAGGCAGGTAACCGGCATCCATTTATTGCCAGCCGGTATTGCCGCCAAGCCACCGCAGAAAAATTCGCTCGCGCACCTTGCTTGTGTACAGCTGATGTCGTATTTCAACAATTCAAAATTTCGTTTTGATCTGCCGGTGCGCTTAAGCGGCAGCAAACATCAACTCGACGTCTGGCAGGCCATGTGCGATATCGCGCCGGGCACCACACGGACCTATGGCGACATCGCCACGATCGTCGGCTCGAATGCGCGCGCGGTCGGCGGCGCTTGTGGCAAAAACCCGGTGCCGATCGTGGTTCCATGTCACCGCATTGTTGCTGCCAACGGGCTGGGCGGATTTATGGGCACACGCGACCCCAATGCAAACCCGCTCGCAATTAAACACTGGTTGTTAACCCACGAAGGCGCACTTGCCGCATCCGGGTCGCTGATATGACTGCCAATAGACAGTACGATCCGATCATCGATCAGTTCACCGACAGCCTTTTTTTGTCAGACGGGCTGGCCAAAAATACCATCGAAAGTTATCGGCGCGATTTGGTGCAATTGGATACCTGGCTGGTCAATCATAAACGCACGCCGCTACTCAAACTCGATACAACCGATTTGCAGGCGTATTTTGCCGATCGTATCGGTGTTGACCACGCCAGCCCGCGCACCACGGCGCGCCTGACCTCGACGCTGAAACGCTTTTACCAGTACGCGTTGCGCGAAAAACTTGCGGAGATTGATCCGAGCGCACAGCTCGACGCGCCAAAGCTGCCGCGTAGCCTGCCAAAGTCATTGTCCGAAGCCGACGTTGAAGCATTGCTGGCTGCGCCGAATGTCGATACACCGCTTGGATTGCGCGACCGCGCCATGCTCGAAACACTTTATGCCGCCGGACTGCGCGTGACGGAGTTAATCGCGCTACCGCTGTCGCAGCTCAGCCTGAGCCAACAGGTGGTGCGCATCATGGGCAAGGGCAGCAAGGAACGGTTGGTGCCGATCGGACAGGTTGCCGCCGAATGGCTCGACCGGTACATGCGCGACGCACGCAACATCATTCTGGACGGCAAAAAATCAGACGGCCTGTTTGTCACGGCCCACGGCAAGACCATGTCACGGCAGATGTTCTGGAACCTCATCAAGCGATACGCCATCCGCGCCGGCATTCAAGCCGCCATCTCACCGCATGTCTTGCGCCACGCGTTCGCCACGCATTTGATCAACCATGGCGCGGATTTGCGTGTGGTGCAATTGTTGCTCGGACACGCAGACATCACCACCACCCAGATTTATACCCACGTGGCGCGTGAACGGCTGAAATTGATTCATGCGCAACACCACCCGCGCGGCTGATCCTGCTTCATGAGCAAACATTCGGAAACCCCCGCCACCGTCATGCTCAAGTCGCATGCCGTTGAATACACCGAACATATCTACCAGAACGAGTACAGAAGCCACGCAAGCCAGTGGCAGTGGGCCCTGGACAATCTGCCATCAAAACGGAGTGGGTTCTGGCGTTAGATGCCGACTTTACGGTGAGCGAGGAGTTGAAGGATCGAATCGCTCAGGGCATAAATGCCATCGCTGCTGACGTTTCAGGAATTTATGTGCGCCACCTGTATCATTTCGGTGGTAATTTGATCCGCTTCGGCGGTACCAAACAATACTGGCTCAGACTGATTCGTATCGGTCGCGCCCATCCGGACCTCAGTGAGTTGGTGGATTTTCGTTTTGTTGGCGACGGAAAGATGTTGCGATGGAAGCAGGCGGTGGTTGAGTACAATCGCCATGATGATGACATTTCCACATGGATTTCCAAGCAGGACAAGTTTTCATTACGTCTCGCAATCGAGGAAGAATTGCGTCGGCGCGGGACCCGCAATTGGTCTGTCAAGGCAGACTTTTTTGGTCATACAGATGAAAGAATCGCATGGCTGAGGAATAAATGGTTGTACTTACCACTGTATCTAAGGCCAGTCATTTAC
>JANOEV010000536.1:0-5232 GCA_031413695.1 Burkholderiales bacterium | reverse complement strand
GGTCCCAGTAGATGGTCCAGGACGCGCGCGGATAATACGCTGAGAGTCCGCAGAAGACAAGATCATAAGATGATCTGTAAATCGCCACAGGCCATTATCCGCCATATCAGTTGAATTTTTTGAACGTGCCGAACAACGCGTTGACGGCCGTGTACCACGCCATGTGTGCGGCGGTATGGGTGAATTGGTACGGCCCGGCGACGTCGCCGCAGGCAAAAATATTCGGGTAGATGGTTTCCAGATACTCGTTGGTTTCAACCACGCGTTTGGCCGGAATGCCCAACTCCTCCAGACCAAAGCCGGTGGTGTTGGCGATACGACCGACGGCGCAGAGGATTTCGTCAAACGCGATGCGCAAGTCCTGTCCGTCGTGTTCGACGACCAGATATTTTTCGCCATTCTCGACCAGGACCTGCTTTGCCTTGTGGTTGACCAGCACCCGGACGCCTTCGGCCTCGAATTTTTGTTTGACGACTGCCGATACTTCAACGTCCTCGCGGATCATGATGCGCGGCGCCATTTCGACCTGTGTGACCTGCGCGCCAAAGCGGGCGAAACACTGGGTCAACTCGCAGCCAATCGGTCCGCCGCCCAACACCACCAGACGCTTTGGCAGTTTGCGGATGTTCCAGACGTTATCGGAGGTGAGTGGATTGATTTCAGCCAGGCCGGGGATGGGCGGCACAAACGGCCGTGCGCCGGTGGCGATCACAATATTTTTGGTGGTCAAACGTTGTGTTGTCCCATCGTCACGCGTGACTTCGACTTCCCATGGCGACACAATTCTGGCGGTACCTTTGACACAATCAACGCCCAGCCCGCTATAACGTTCGACCGAATCGTGCGGTTCTATTTCATCCACCACCCGCGAGACACGTTCCATGACGTCGGCAAAATCCCAGGTGGCGGAGGCCGATGAAATACCAAATTCCTTTGCGCGCGAAATATGATTAAGCAGCTTCGCCGAACGGATCAACGCCTTGGATGGCACACAACCGGTATTCAAACAGTCACCACCCATTTTGTGTTTCTCGATTAACGTGACCTTGGCTTTTACCGCTGCGGCGATATAACTTGTCACCAATCCGGCCGAGCCGGCGCCGATGACGACGACATTGCGATCAAAATGGGTCGGCTTCTTGTCGGCCCATTTGGCGTAAATCTTTTTCGCCTTGATGCCATCGAGGACTTTTTTCGCGACAATCGGAAACACGCCGAGCAAGACAAACGCCAGCCCAAGCTGCCACGACAACTTAAACTGGCCCAGCTGGGTGCCGGCATAAACATAAACAATGGTGCCGGCAAACATGCCGATCTGGCTGACCCAATAAAACGTCCAGGTGCGAATCTTGGTCAGGCCCATCGCCAGGTTGACCAGAAAAAACGGCACCGCCGGTACCAGCCGCAGGGCAAATAGATAGAACGCGCCTTCCTTGGCCACACCTTCGTTGAGTGACTTCAGTTTGTCGCCGTATTTGGATTGCACCCACTCGCCCAGAACAAACCGCGAAATCAGGAATGCCAGGGTCGCGCCGATGGTGGAGGCAAACGACACCACCACCACGCCGGTGGTGACACCAAACAATGCGCCACCGACCAGCGTCAAAATGGCGGCACCGGGCAACGATGAGGCGGCAATGATGACGTAGACGGCAAAATAAATGGCAATCGTTAGCGCAGGGTTGGCCAGGTAATAGGCGTTGATGACCGCCTGCTGCGACTTGAAGTAGTCAAGGCTGAAAAATTTGCCGAGGTCAAAAATAAAAAATGCCGCCACCAGTGCGACAACGGCGAGCAATACGATCAGTTTGCTTTTTTTCATGAATCTTCCTTGAGTGCTTGATTTTAGTATTGCAGGTTGGTCGCGCCGAGGCGACAAACATTACGTTATTGCCAGCGGGCTAGGCACACACCGAGGGTGCCCGCACCAACCCCAGCGCGTGCGGCGGCGCATACGAAGGCCCGGTCATGATGCGCTGAAAATATGACTGGTGTGCGGCAGACCCGACCGGCCAGTTGGCCAGAAACGACTGCCGAAACGCGTCATTGTCAAAATGTACGGGAATGGCATCGATATGGATGCCGCCAATCACTTCACCATATTGCGCCAGCCCGTCTGGTGCCGGATGAATCGACAGACGCGTGACGAGGCCGTACTGCGTGCCGCCAAAGTTCGGCATGCCCGCCGCGCCGTTGTTAATGACAAACCGGCGGTCTGCGCCGGCGCCAAAACGGCGAAGCGCCGGCAGACAGGTGTGGCTCGACGCAAACCCGCTGAGGTTATTTTGATGGCAAACCTGTTGCAGCCATGATGCGTTGGCGGGGTCGTGCAATGAATCGTGGGCGAATCGCCAGCCGGCAAGAGACTCGGCATCGCCATGCACAATGCCGACACGTGTGTCGCCAACCGCCGCCACCAGATGCATCGGCAGGCCCGCCAATCGGTCTGCCAGCGCGGGTGTGGTGCGAGCCGCTGTACGCAGGCGGCGCATGATGATGTTCGACCGTTCGACATCGGCGTCATCGACATAGTCAGGGTAGGCGCAGCCGCAACCGGCGTCATCCGCATCCGCGGCAAATTCCGTTTCAACATTGCCGCGTAGTGCGGTGTGATTGAGGACTTCTGTGTTGATCGCCACAAAACTGTCGGCGTCAACATTAAACCAGTTGAAGTCGCCGTTAAACACAAGTGTCGGTGGCACGGCTTCACGTTTCGACATGGCCAGGATGGCGTTGAGTGCCGGCAGATTGCCATACAACCCGCCAATGACATACACGGTGTCGGCGCGAATGTCGGCGTCGCGCGCAAACACATTCGTCGGGTAGCGGTAGTTGATCGGGCAAGATCGGCCGGGTGTCATGGCACTATTCTATGGGCTGACGGCGTCATGCGATGGTCTTGACGCTCATCGGCCGCGTATTACATCTGTCATCGCCAAAGGAAAAAACAAACACCAGCAACGACGGACATTTTGAAGCAAAAAGTTCTGAAAACGCCCGTCAATAAACGACTTTCTATTCTGCTGCCTGCAGCGCCGTATCGTTTTCCGCAATCGACTCTAGTGCGCCGCCGCAGCTCGAGCCTTGCCCGGCGGTGCAGCCGTAACAATGATCTTTCACCACAATCGGGTTGCCGAGCAAATCGACGTCCATCAATTCGCTTAAATGAATTTTCAGCGCCGACTCGGTGGTGCCTGCCCGGTGTAATGGCAGGCCAAGCATCTGATTAAAGTCGCAGTCATACACAAAGCCCTGATAGTCGACCGACAGCAACGAGCGGCACATCACGCTATCCAAATTGTGTGCCTGAAAACTCGCCACCAGCAAATCCATATAACCTTCAAACTGGCCCTTTGAAATCAGCGTTGAACCAAAGCGCTGAATCGGCATGTTGGTGATGGTAAATAGCTGGTTGAATTGGATGCCGAAATTTTCGTCGAGCAATCGATGGTAATCGGCCTCGAGTGCCTCTTGCGGCGGCGGTAGTTTTGGCCCCTGCGGGTTGAACACCAGATTCAATGTCAGACCACTACCGGCAATCCCATACCCGAGCGCGTTTAATTTCTTCAGCGCAACAATCGACGCCTCAAACACACCGTCGCCGCGTTGTTTATCGACGTTTTCCTGCGAATGGCATGGCAGCGACGCGGTGATTTCCACGCCCTCGTCGGCCAGGAACTGCGCCATATCCTCGTAGCCGGGTTCTTCCAAAATTGTCAGGTTGCAGCGGTCGATCACCCGCACGCCCATGGCGCGCGCGGCGCTGACCAGGGTGCGGAAATTTTCGTTCATTTCCGGTGCGCCACCGGTCAGATCGAGCAGCTTCACGTTGGAAGCGCGCATAAACGCGATCACATCGGCGATGGTCTCGGCCGACATCATTTCGGTGCGATCCGGGCTCGAATTGACGTGGCAATGAAAGCACGACTGGTTGCACTTGTAGCCGAGGTTGACCTGCAGCGCTTCCAACGCCTTGCGTTGGAGGTGCGGAAAGCCGCGTGATTTCATCAAATGGAGGGTTTGGTGCATGGCAATTAACCTGAATGTTTGAGCAGATATTAAACCGAATAGGCTCTATACGACACAACCGTCAAACTGGATGTCGATTTACGTTGATGAACCTTACAGCTGGTGAGAGACGATCGCGAGCGCGCTGTGAGTGCCGACATGGCCCTGACTTGGCTCCTATTTGGCCGCCAGCAAAGGGGTCATCGCGCATCCAAATCGGTTGGGTCGACGTATTAGTTGCCATCGAATCCGCGCACACCAGACCGTAGGCGGCCGAACCCCACCCGGAGATTTTGATGACCGTCGCCTCATTGCCCGATTTGACCAAGCAGGAGATTACCGATTGGCAGCCATACCCATTGCCAGATGGGAAAGACGGGCTCACTGCGCTTGCGCGGACACAAAAGCGGATGAACGCCGCCGGGCAGTGGGCGCCCTGGCAGATGATCGGCAGGCGGATGGCAATCGGCTGTGTTGCACTTGAAATCACCCAGCGATGCAATCTTGATTGCTCGTATTGTTATCTCTCCGAGTCGTCAGAAGCACTAAAGGACATCCCACTTGAGGAGGTGTACCGCCGCATTGACATGATTTTTGATCATTACGGCCCAAACACGGATGTTCAGGTTACGGGCGGTGACCCGACGTTGCGCAATCGCGAAGAACTGGTGGCGATTATTCGTTACATCAAGGCCAAGAATATGCGATCGTCGCTATTTACCAACGGTATCAAGGCCACCCGCGACTTGCTCGAAGAACTCTGCGCGGCGGGCCTTGAGGATGTGGCGTTTCACGTCGATATGACGCAAGAGCGCAAGGGTTACGCCTCCGAAGCGGCGCTCAACGTCGTTCGGGAGGAATACATCAATCGAGCGCGCGGCCTGCCACTCGCCGTCATCTTTAATAACACGGCGTTCCCGGGAAATTTTCATGAGATTCCGGACATGGTCAGGTTTTACGTCAAACACGCAGACGTGGTGCGTTTTGCCTCGTTTCAAGTTGGCGCTGATATGGGGCGCGGCACCGAACGAGCGCGCGTGACAGTCAATCCGAGTACTGTCATGGACGCGATCCGCGACGGCGCCGGTGCAAACCTGAATTTTGATGCCGCCAGCGCCGGACATGCCAAATGTAATGGTTACGCCTACGGGCTGGTTATTAACAAAAACGTCTACGACTTCTTTAACGACCCGCAATTTGTGCAGGACATTCTGGCCTCGAGCG